>NZ_JYNS01000008.1:0-90822 GCF_000934725.1 Methyloterricola oryzae | reverse complement strand
CCGAGTCCGAGCCCGAGTCCGAGCCCGAGTCCGAGCCCGAGTCCGAGCCCGAGTCCGAGTCCGAGTCCGAGTCCGAGTCCGAGCCCGAGTCCGAGCCCGAGTCCGGCACCAGGTGCTCCGATAGCTAATGCTGACGCGTACTCGGTCGAGACTGGCAGAGTCTTGTCGATAGCGTCACCGGGTGTGATCGCGAATGACAGCGGCAGCGGCACATTGACCGTCAGAGCAGTCGCGGCCCCAAGAAATGCAAGTAGCTTCAGTCTCTCTCGATCGGGCGGTTTCAGCTACACGCCGAGACAGGGATATGTCGGTCTGGATAGTTTCACTTACAGGTTGTATTCAGGGAGTCGCGCCGGGAACACGGCGGTCGTGAGCATCAAGGTAACTGGGCCGTGTTTGGATCGAGATGGAGACGGCTATTCACCCGAGGGCAAGTCCTGTGGTCCGATTGACTGTAACGACAACGACTCACGCGTGACACTCTGCGTAACGACCAATGCATGCGTCGATAAACTCCTGGCCAGTCAGGTCAAGATAAGCTCCGCGCGCTGGGACGATGAAGAGCTCACCGTAAGTGGAGCGGGCGCGACCCGAGGCTCGACCGTGTACATTTACGATGCTGCCAATGGTCGCTTGTTCGGCACGACCCGGGTTGGGGACAGCGGAGCTTGGCGGTTGGAGAGGGACGTCGATGAGCCGGCTCCCTGTCGGGTCCGCGCAGAGATCGACGGTTTGAGCGGTCAGATGAGCGTCCAGGGCGCTCCATCTAGTTGTACGATCGGATCGGCACTGGCTTGCGGCCAACCCGAAAATGAGGCAGTAGAACGTGATGATTAGTGGGTCAAGTTGGCAAGCTGAGCCCACCGGCCATTTTTAACATAGGGTGACCAAAATGAACGTCTTGAAGATGACCATGGCATGTTTGATGGTCCTCGTATCCACCGGCATCGAAGCCCATACCTTTGGAGCGCAAAACGCGGGGTTATATGAGGGATTTTTGCACCCCTTCGGCGGGATGGATCATCTTCTTGCCATGGTCGCGGTCGGCATATGGGCCGCACAGTTAGGTGGCCGCGCTATGATTTTTGCGCCGGCCTGCTTTATCAGTGTGATGGGTGCCGCAGCCCTCCTCGGCGAAGGGGGGGCGATGCTTCCTCATCTGGAGTCCGCCATTGCCAGCACCGTGCTGATTCTGGGGCTTCTGATTGGCTTTTCAGTCAGGTTGCGGCTGGCCGTCAGTATCTTACTGGTGGCGTTATTCGCGCTGGGACACGGCTACGCACATGGCCTTGAGCTACCGCAAGCAGCCTATGCCGGCCACTACGCAGCCGGCTTAATGCTGGCAACCGCGTTACTACACAGCGCCGGTTTGCTGACGGGCCTCGTCGTAAAGCGTGGCGTGATGGGGTTCCAGTTTGGTGGGGCCTTGATTGCTCTGTCTGGCGCGTTCTTGCTTGCGGCTGCAGGAGCCTGAACTTTTAGGAAAAACTGAGCGCAGGGACGCGCGGCCGCATCATCAGTATGGCCGCTCGCGGATATGTAGCCAGAAGAGCAGTCGCGAGAGAAGCAGTTCGAGGACCAAAAAGTCGACGACGATGATGAAGATGTCACGGTCGGCGAGGTTGAGTTCGTCACGCAGTAGAAGCAATGGAAGCAGGGACTCAGGAATCTGGTCCAGTCCGAGCGCCTGACCGCTGGCCGCTATATTCAGGCGGCGTTTGATGAAACTCGATAGCAGGTCGCCCAGCATGGCGGCGGCGGCTGCCAGCAGGCCAAGGTCGGCGGGCAGGTCCACCGCCCACGCGCCAAGAGGTCCCGAGGCCAGGGCTCCGAGCGTTCCTCGCCAGGTTTTTGACGGGCCGAAAAGCGGCCTCCCGTCGAACCATGTTTTGCCCCCATCCACTGCCGCGTTCCAGCGCGCCCCGAGCAGACGCCGCAGTATGATCGGCGCTCCATTGACGAAAAACAGCAGGGCGAGCAGTTTGATGTCCAGCGTCATTCCATGTCCCTTCGTAATGAGGTTCCCGGCAGGTCGTTCCTCTGCCGTTGATGGCTTTCAGGTCAACAGTGCTGCCATGAGTCCGGTGATGAAGACGCCATCGAAGGTTCCAGCACCGCCAATGGAAGCCAAGGGTACCCCGAGGCGTCGTACGTCTTTCAACCTGAGTAAATCAGCGCCGATCAGCACACCCAGGGTGCCCGCCACGTAAGCCAGGGCGGCCCGCTGCTCGCCGCCCAGGGCCACGGCGGTCAACGCCGCGCCGATCGGGCCGACCAGAATGGGCATGCCGAACCCGAGCCCCGGCAGGGGACGGCTCAGCCAGAAACTCAGCCCTGATACCAGGGTCACGGCGAGTACCACGCTGCCGGCGGGGAGCGGGGTATGCCGCAACAAGAAAATGCTGAAAAACACCGGCACGAGGCAACCGCCCACGTTGACCGCAACCCGGGTCTCGCCCGTGTAAGGCAACTCGGGTGGTCGGAGCAGTCCCGTCATCGGGCGTGGCGGAGGGCTGCCCTCCGCTTTTGGAGTCGCCTTGAAGGTAAACAGGGGCAGGTTGATCACGCTGCCGAAGAGGGAAACTATCAGGAGCGTCAGTGCGGAATGCGGGTCCAGGCCCAGTTTGCTGAAGGTGAGCGTCATCAGCTCGAGATTGACGGCGAAGATCAGCCACAGGATGAACAGGCTCAGCAACAGCAGGTGTATGGGCGAAAACGGCGATCGCATGGTCGCTGGCTCCGTTGTTAAATAGGGTGCGTCGTGAGCGGTAAGAGGCCTTACGCGGCTTGATGCCGCGTCGCCAGAAAGCGGCTCCAGATACAGCGCAGGGAGCGAGTTAATTGCTCCGGCCTGGCACTGAACCATCCCTCCATTTCGGCGCCGCTGAACCAGGCCCCCGCGCTGATCTCTTCGGGGTTCGGGTCGATAGGCTCATCCCACTGCAAGCGATAGACCTGAATGAACTCCCATCCGGTTTCCTCGGATGCCTCCAGTTTGAAGAGCAATTCCGGCACGTGTCCCGCTTCGATATTCAGTTCCTCATGAAGTTCCCGGGCGGCGCAGGCGTCGTAGCTTTCGCCGAAATCCACGTGTCCGGCGGCGGAACTGTCCCAGAGGCCGGGATTGACATCCTTAGTTAGCGAGCGCTTCTGCAGGAAAATGTCGCCAAAGGCGTTGAAAACCAGTATGTGCACCGAGCGGTGACGGAGACCCAGCCGATGGGCGTCACCGCGCCGGCAGGGGCCGACGATTTGATCCGACGCGTCCACCTGGCATAAGAGTTCCTCGGGGTTGTCCATGGATCAGCGGGCCTCGTTACGGCTGGCGCCGCAACGGCTGCAGCGGTAAACGGTCACAAGCTTGCCCAGCTTGACGTCAAACTGTGTGTCGCGCTCTATTTCCCAGCGGTGAAATCCGCTCTTGCACAAGGTGATGCTCTTGCGTGCGCGCTTTTGTGGCTTGAAAGGCACGACATCGCCCATAGGCTAAGCCTTGTCCTCGCTCATGATGCGGCGGAAGGTTAGGTTGATGCGGGCGTCGAGCGCCGCTTGGGACTTGGGGAGGCTGTGACGCCAGTGATGCTGCAGGGTGCCGCCCATGATCAAGAGGCTGCCGTCCTGCAGGTCCAGTTCCATGGACTTGCCGCTGGCGGGTTGGCGGAGTCTGAACAGCCGCGTTGCTCCCAGGCTAAGGGAGGCTATGACCGGATTTCTGCCCAGCGCCTTTTCTTTGTCCGCGTGCCAACCCATGGAGTCGCGGCCATCCCGGTACAGATTGCCCAGCACACTATTGAATGGCAGGCGGCAAAATGCCTCGATCCTTGCCTTTATCCGCAGCAAGGATTCCGTCCAGGGTTTCGGATCGTGCATGACGCCTGAATACCGGTAACGGGCATGTTCATCGCCGTACCAGCAGACCAGACGAGGAACCCTGACCTGTCGCCCAGCGATAGTGATTGTTTCCTCCTGCCAGTCCAACTCCTTGCGCAGATCACGAAACAGATTGGCGGCAGCCTCCGCATCGATGAACGCGGGCAGGTAGTACAGTTCGCCGTCCTCCTCAATCAGGTTGGCCGATCTGTCGAAGCTCATAGCGTGGTCCAGACGTTCAGCAACCACGCGCGATGGCGCGATGGCCTATGTCGGAGCGGTAAAACATGCCTTGCCAACTGATCCCTCTGGCGAGGCGGTAAGCGCGGGCCTGTGCTTCCTGTATCGAATCTCCCAGGGCACAGGCACAGAGCACGCGGCCTCCGGAGGTGATTACATTGCCATCGCGGAACTGGGTGCCGGCGTGAAAGATTCTGGCGTCTTGCGCCTGGTCTTTCGGTAGCCCACTGATCATATCGCCATTCCGTATCGGCCCCGGGTAGCCACCGGCCGCTAGAACCACCCCGAGCGCAGGCCTGGGATCCCAAACAACCTCCGTCTGGTCCAGCCGACCTTCCAGAGCGGCTAGGCACAGGGCAATCAGGTCGCTGCGTAAGCGCATCATGATGGGCTGGGTTTCCGGGTCGCCAAAGCGGCAATTGTATTCCAGCACCTTGGCGGAACCATCGGGTCCGATCATCAGACCGGCATAGAGAAAACCGGTATAGGGTATCCCCTCGTCATGCATGCCGCGGAGCGTCGGCATGATCACTTCGGCCATGACGCGATCATGGATTGCCTGCGTGATGACAGGAGCGGGAGAATACGCGCCCATGCCACCGGTATTGGGGCCCTGGTCACCATCGTCACGGGCTTTGTGGTCCTGGGACGTAGCCATGGGTAGGGCCTGCAGACCGTTTGCCATGACGATGAAGCTGGCCTCCTCGCCCACGAGAAATTCCTCGATAACGACCCGATGCCCGGCTGCACCCAGAGTGTCGCCCTGGAGCATGTCCTCGATAGCCGCGACCGCTTCATCGACAGTTTGCGCGATCACCACGCCTTTTCCCGCGGCCAGGCCGTCGGCCTTTACTACGATAGGGGCGCCGTGTTGCCGCACGTATTCGATCGCATCCTCCGCCCGGGTGAACGTGCCGTATGCCGCTGTGGGAATGCCGTGCCGTGCCAGGAAGTCCTTGCAGAATGTCTTGGAGCCTTCCAATTGCGCGGCGGCACTTGTCGGGCCGAAACAACGCAGGCCCGCCTGGCGGAATTCATCCACGAGGCCACCGACCAGCGGGGCTTCTGGCCCCACGATGGTGAGGCCTACGCCATGCTCTTGCGCGAAATAGCGTAGGGCAATGGCGTCATCGGCGGCGATCGGCACGTTCTCGACGCCGGCTTCCAATGCCGTTCCGGCGTTGCCAGGGGCAACGAAGATCTTACCCGCAAGGGGCGACTGGGCAGCCTTCCAGGCCAGCGCATGTTCGCGGCCACCGCCGCCCACAATAAGCACGTTCATAGGGAAACCTTTGTAATTCTTTTAGGATGCCAGCCGTCGCCAGCCATGACGAGCCGAGTGATTCGACGCCCATTTTATCGCGGGAGGCGCAAAAATGTCGCCGTTAAGAGTGTTCGCTACAACGTGCCACGTCCGTCGTCAGACGGCCGCAGTGTGCGGCTTTATTGGCCGGGACAATTGTTCTGTCCGGCAGTATGGCATAAAGTATGCCGAGTTTCCTCATCGTAGAATAGGATGCCATGATTACTCAAAGTCTTAGCGAGCGCCGCCAGCAAACGAATAAACTGGTACAGGAATTGCTGGATGAGAGAAAGGAAGTTTGGTCCGTCTACAGCCATATTGCCGAGATGCAGCCTTTCCAGGCGGAGCAACCCTTGGAGATCCTAGTCCAGCAATTCTGCCAAGTACTGATCGACTATGTCTCCTTGGCGCACTTTGGAATCTTTCAGCGCCTGGGCGATGGAAGTGAGCGCCGCCAGCGTGTTCTTGAAGTGGCGGAGAAAATTTATCCTCGCCTTTCGGCGGCTACGGAGGCGGCGGTGCAGTTCAACGACACCTATGAAAGGGTCGAGGGCGACACCTTGCGCAGAACATTGGCTCAGGACCTGTCCAAGTTGGGGGAAGAATTGGCGGCCCGGTTTGAGCTGGAAGACCAGTTGATTCGGAGCCTGATGGCCTGAAGTGGACGGCAACTTGTGAATTTTTGCAGTCACTGTGGATCCCCTGTGCGTGTAGGGGTGCCTGAGGGTGACGATAGGCCGCGGCATATTTGCGATGCCTGTGGAGCCATCCATTACCACAACCCGAAGATCATTGCCGGCTGCATTCCGGTCTGGGGGGATCACGTGCTGCTCTGCCGCCGGGCCATCGAGCCCCGCAAAGGTTTGTGGACCCTGCCCGCGGGTTTCATGGAACAGGGCGAGACCCTGAGTCACGCGGCCATGCGCGAGGCCTTCGAGGAAGCAAACGTGGAAGTGGAGATTACTGGGCTGCAGAGCCTTTTCAGCTTGCCGCACATCTCCCAAGTCTACGTGTTTTATCACGCCCGGATGGTGGCAAAGCGGTTTTCACCCGGCGCGGAAAGTCTGGACACGCGGCTGTTTCTGGAGGCTGAGGTTCCATGGAATGAAATTGCATTCGAGACCGTGCGGCGGTCTCTCAGGTATTTTTTCGCTGACCGCCGCAATGGGGTTTTCAACCTGCATACCGAAGATGTGGTGCCGGAGGCGCACCGCATTCCGGGCGAGTGCTGAATGCGGCTCACCGGATTTTGAACCTAATTACTAGATCATCAATCCCAGAACTTTAACTAACTCAATGCTGAGGTTCTTACCTATGACGTCAAGGACATTCCCGGCAGCCATGGCGGCCGCGTTGTTGCTCTTTCTGGCTACCGATACGGCGTTGGCAGCGCCGAAGTGTCAGGGGCGCGAAGCTACAGTCACCGGTGTGACCGGGACGGAAGGCGACGATGTGATCATCGGCACCAGCAAGCGTGATTCCATCAATGGAAACGGTGGTAATGACCTGATCTGCGGGCAGGGTGGTAATGACTCCATCAGCGGCGGTGCCGGTAATGACCAAATCTATGGCGATAACGGTGACGACACGATCGACGGTGGCGACGGTGATGACTTCATTTCCGGAGATAACGGGATCGATGTGATTAATGGAGGCCTGGGCAACGATCAACTGAAGGGAAAAAACGGCAATGACTTCATCTATGGTGACGAAGGCAACGATTCCATAGCCGGGGGCAATGGAAAAGACTCCATAGACGGTGACGGCGGCAATGACGTATTGAGTGGAAATAACGGCGCCGATTCAGTTGTGGGGAGTGCCGGCAGTGACCGGATTTTCGGCAATGCAGGGAATGACAAGTTGTTCATCAGTTCCGACGATATCGAGGTCGATGGCGGCAAGGGCAAGAACACCTGTTTTGGCACCATCCCGCTGGTCTATCAGAATTGCCAGTTGACACCCTAGGCCTGTCCGAAACTTCGGAATAAACCTGCTTTTCCGGGGCAGACGGGCAGCCATCTTTAATCTTTGCAATAGGGATATTCCAATTTGACCGATAGTGCAGAATGAACTTTGAGCAATTCTTTTCCATGGGCGGCTACGCCTTCTATGTCTGGACGTCCTATGGCCTGGTATTCGCCATGCTGGTTTTCAATCTAGTCTTGCCTTGGCGCCGCAAGTCCGAGGTGCGAGACAGCATCCGACGCATGCTGAAACAGACACGAGGCCGCTCATGACGCCACGGCAAAAACGCATGTCCCTGGTCGGGTTGATGGTGGCAGGTGTTGCGGTGGCGGCTTTTTTGGGGCTTACCGCGTTTCAGAAGAACCTGCTGTACTTCTATACGCCCTCCCAGGTTGCCGCCGGAGAGGCGCCAAAAGGCTATCCCTTTCGCGTGGGCGGCTTGGTGGTGGCGGGCAGCGTCAAACGTTCCGAGGGGGTCACGGTCCATTTCAGCGTAACCGACGGAACGGCGACCGTGCCGGTGGTCTACAGCGGCATTTTGCCGGACCTGTTCCGCGAGGGACAGGGCATCATTTCCATCGGGCAGATGGACGAAAGCGGTGTATTCACCGCCTCTGAAGTCTTGGCCAAACATGATGAAAACTACATGCCGCCGGAAGTTGGCGAGGCGCTGAAAAAGAGCGGCCAGATGCCCACGAGTTACAAGGACTACCAGAAATGATCGCGGAACTGGGACATATCGCGTTGATCATGGCCTTCATGATGGCGCTGCTGCAGGTCGTGTTTCCTCTGATGGGGGCTGAGAAGGGCGTGCCGATCTGGATGGCAGTTGCGCGGCCGGCGGGGCGGGCCCAGTTCCTGTTTCTAGCGGCATCCATGTTTTGTCTGGCCTTGAGCTTCGTGAACAACGATTTCTCCGTGGCCTACGTAGCGCGCAATTCCAACAGCGCGCTGCCTCTCTATTACCGCATCTCCGCGGTGTGGGGTGCACACGAGGGTTCCATGTTGCTGTGGGCCTTCATCCTGGGGCTTTGGACTTTCGCTGTGACCTTGTTCAGCCGCAGCCTTACCGAGGAGATGCTGGCCCGTGTCTTGGGTGTCATGGGGCTGGTGAGTATCGGCATCCAGTTGTTCATTCTGCTGACCTCCAATCCGTTTGAGCGGGTCGTTCCCGCGCCCGTTGAGGGCAATGACCTGAATCCGCTGCTGCAGGACTTCGGCATGACCATCCATCCGCCCATGCTGTACATGGGCTACGTGGGTTTGAGCGTGGCCTTCAGCTTTGCCATCGCGGCCTTGCTGGGAGGTTCCCTGGATTCAGCTTGGGCCCGCTGGTCGCGCCCCTGGACCCTGGTGGCCTGGGTGTTTCTGACTTTCGGCATCACCCTGGGGTCATGGTGGGCATACTACGAACTGGGATGGGGGGGCTGGTGGTTCTGGGATCCAGTGGAAAACGCTTCCTTCATGCCCTGGCTGGTGGCGACGGCCTTGCTGCATTCCCTGGCGGTGACGGAGAAGCGAGGCGCTTTCAAGGCTTGGACGGTGCTGTTGGCCCTGTTCGCGTTTTCGCTGAGCCTGCTGGGGACTTTCCTGGTTCGCTCCGGTGTCTTGACGTCAGTGCATGCCTTCGCGTCGGATCCGGCTCGCGGCCTGTTCATACTGATCTTCCTGGCCATCGTTGTGGGCGGCTCCCTGCTGCTGTACGCCCTCCGCGTGCCCACCGTGCGAGACAACGCACATTATGAATTGGTTTCACGGGAGAACCTGCTGCTGCTCAACAACATCCTGCTGGTCACGGCGGCGGGGAGCATACTCCTGGGGACACTGTACCCGCTGATTCTGGATGCGCTCAAGCTGGGCAAGATTTCCGTGGGCCCACCTTATTTTACGGCTGTCTTCGCGCCAGTGATGGCTCCCATATTCCTTCTGGCTGGCGTGGCACCCATGGTGCCTTGGCGCAGCGGCAGCGTGAGAGCGCTATTTCAGCGGGTGCGCTATCTGCTCGATTTCAGCCTGATGCTCGGATGGGGCCTGGTTTGGCTATGGCTCGACGAGGACGATTACGCCACTATGGCAGGCTTGGGCATGGCCATCTGGCTGGCGAGTACCCAATTACTCTCGTTGTATGGCCGTGTTCGAACCCGCGACTCCTTGCTGGCCGGTTTTCGCGCTCAGTCGCCGAGTGTTTACGGCATGACTGCCGCGCATCTGGGCGCTGCGGTGTTTCTGGTGGGTGTGGTCATGTCCAACCATTACAGCCAGGAAAAGGTTGTGCGACTGGCGCCTGGGGATTCGGCCGAACTTGGGGCCTACACGTTCAGGTTCGAGGGCATTTCCGATGTCACAGGCCCGAATTACCGTGCGAAGGAAGGTCGCTTCACGGTGCTAAAGAATGGGGCCGTCGACGACGAACTGAAGCCGCAGAAGCGCTTCTATCGGGTCCAGCGCAACACCATGACCGAGGCGGCCATAGACCCCGGCTGGTTCCGCGACCTCTACGTCGCCATGGGCGAGCAACTTGATCAGGGGGCATGGAGCGTGCGGGTGTATTACAAGCCTTTCATGCGTTGGGTATGGCTGGGCGGCCTGTTCATGGTGGCCGGCGGCTTGCTTTCGGCAAGCGACAGGCGGTACCGATTGATGGTTCGCCGCGTGGAAACCGTGCGGGACAATACGCTCGAGGCCGGGGCGGCGGCGCGGTAGGGATTACTTGCAAAAGCGCGGTAAATGGACGACTTTTATCCTCTTGAGGCTATTCAATGCGGAAATCAGTCGTCTTTAATGTCAATCAGGACTAAAGGAGTGCCACCATGCTAGTCAAGACAGCGGTTTTTGGGGAACAGGTCGTCGATCCGAGTACTGCCATCCAGTTTCCGCGCGGTTTGCCAGGATTCGAGGAATGCAAGCAATTCAAGCTGTTTCACCAGGAGGGCAGCAACCCCGTGGTCTATTGGCTGCAGTCGTTGGATCAGCCGGATGTGATGTTTTCTGTCGCCGATCCCACGGTTTTCGGCATCAATTTTGACTTTGTCCTGACTGACGAAGAGGAAGGCTTGATCGGTCCTGCATCGCCCGAGGATATCCTGCTGCTCATCCTGCTATACCGTGAGGACACGGCCAGTGAGCAGGGCTCCGCTGCGGTCAAGGGCTCGTTCAAGTCTCCCCTGGTCATCAACGTCAAAAGCCTGAAAGGGCTGCAGAAGGTGCTGGGCGACATCGAGCCCACCATCACCGTGCGCGAAAAATCTAGTTCCATCGAATTCAAGGTGCGCTGAGGCCCGACCCATTTCATCATGCGCTTTCTCATACCCCTATTCGTTTTCCTAGGTCTTGTCGTTTTTCTGGGTATAGGGCTGACCCTGGATCCCCGGGAGGTTCCGTCTCCTTTCATCGGCAAGCCGGCCCCGACATTTTCGCTGCCCCAGGTGGGTGACCCTGCCAGGACGCTGGGCACTCAGGATTTCAAGGGGCAGGTGAGTCTGCTCAATGTCTGGGCTTCGTGGTGCGTCTCCTGCCGGCAGGAGCATCCCCTGCTGGTGAGCCTCTCGAAGCGCAACATCGTCCCCGTGTATGGCCTGGACTACAAGGATGAGCGGGATGCGGCTCTAGGGTGGTTGAGCAAGCTGGGTAATCCCTACGTCGCCAGCGCCTTCGATGAGGATGGACGGGTCGCCATTGATTTTGGTGTCTACGGAGTGCCCGAGACCTTTGTCATCGACAAGCAGGGAATCATACGCTACAAGCTCACCGGCCCTTTGACCGAGGAGGTCTTGGAGAAAACCCTGCTGCCGCTCATCCGTAACCTGCAGCAGGAAGGGGCGGCATCGTGAGGATCTGGTTAACGCTTGTGGCGCTGTGCGCCGCGCTGTCGGCGCATGCCACGGAGATCCGGCAGTTCGATGACCCCGCCAAGCAGCAGCGCTATGAGAATCTCATCAAGGAATTGCGCTGCCTGGTTTGCCAGAACCAGTCTCTGGCTGACTCCGATGCGGACTTGGCTAAGGACCTGCGCGATGAGGTCTACGGCATCATTCAGGGCGGTAAAAGCGAAAGTGAGGCCGCCCAGTTTCTGGTGGATCGCTATGGCGATTTCGTCCTTTATCGCCCGCCCTTGAAAGCCAATACAACCCTGCTCTGGGTCGGGCCTTTCATTCTCCTCGCTGTTGGTATCGTTTTCCTGATCCGGCAGGCAAGGCGCCGAAGCCAGCTGCGCGCGCATGAGGCTGCTCCACTTTCTGACGAGGAAAGCAGGCGCCTGCAGGAACTCAAGAACAAGATCGAAGGTTAGACTTCCATGCTCGCATTTTGGATTGTGGCGGCCCTGCTGCTAGCGGTTGCCTATGCTCTGTTTGTTCCCGCTCTGCGCGGGAGGGTGATGAGCGAGGCCGTGAACCGTCAGAGGCTCAATCTCGAGCTGCACCGGCAACGGCGGGAAGAGATTCTGGGTGATACCGGGGAGGATGCTGCAGGCCTGGAGGCCGAACTGGACCGCGAGTTGCTGAGTGATCTGGCGCTGGCGGAGTCACCGGCTAAAACCTCCAGCACCAGTGGCCGGGGTGTTTTCCTGGTTGCCCTGGCGATCGTGCCTGTGGTTGCCTACGTCCTCTATTCGCAGTTGGGGCGACCCGATCTGTCCGATTTCAGCGCCGCTCCGCAAGCCAATGCCGAGGCGCAAGGGATGGCGGCTGAACTGGAGGTCATGGTGGAGCGGCTCGCCCAGCGCCTGGAAAAAGAGCCCAATGATCTCAAGGGCTGGCTATTGCTGGCCCGTTCTTATGGCCAGATCGAGCAATACGATAAGGCGGTGGCAGCCTATGAGCGTGCTCTTGCGCTCGATCCGAAGAGCCTGGATATTAAAGGCTATTACGCGGAAGCCCTGGCGCAGGCCAACGGCGGCACCTTCAAGGGCCGGCCAGCGGAAATGGCTGACGAGATTCTGGCGGTCGACCCTCAGCACCGCAACGGACTCTGGGTAGCCGCGGCGGCGGCATCGGAGCGGGGTGAGACTGACAAGGCCCTCGCCTACCTGGAAAAACTGAAGTCGCAGTTTCCTGCTGGCAGTGAAGACGGCCAATTCGTGGCTGGTGTCATCGCCAAGCTGAAAGGTGCTCCCGCCGAGACGGAGAACCAGGCCGAGGCAAGCGCGCCGGATGCCGGTCAGCCGCAGAAAACGATCCAGGTTAAAGTGAGCTTGGCGCCTGCTCTTAAATCCAAGGCGGCGCCTGGGGACACCGTGTTCGTCTTCGCCCGCGCCGCCAGCGGCCCGCCCATGCCCCTGGCTATCGCCAAGCGTCAGGTCAGCGAATTACCCCTGGAGGTCACTCTGGACGACACCATGGGCATGGTGCAGGGCATGAACATTTCCGCTTTCGAGGAACTGGTCATCGGCGCGCGCGTCTCCAAGACTGGGAAGGCCTTGCCGGCACCCGGCGATTTGCAGGGTCTTAACCCGCCCACGAAAGTTGAGAACGGCAAGACCTATTCCGTGGAGATTGGCGAAGAAGTTCGCTGAGGCTGGCTAGCTACAAATGGTGCTACGCGCGCAAGACGCGTATGGCGCGCTTTCAGACGCTGGCTCCGATCAGGCTCCGTTCCGCCAATTCCCTTAGCATTGCAGCGCCATGCGGCAGCAAGTGCGTCGCATCGGCGTGCCCGAGTTCGCGGGCGATGACGGCGAGGCAGTCGGTCGCTTCGATGGGGCCTTCATCGCGCAACAGGGTGAGCAGTCGATGGGTGACCGGATTGGTTTCGAGAAACCGCACGGCGTCCTCGCGATCGCGGTAAACCGCCACACACGTCGGGATTTCAGGCGCTTCCTGCGGCTGGAAGTCTGTTCCGATGCGATGCACCGGGAAATGGTAGGCCAATGGCCAGGCGAGCGGCGAGAGCACCCAGGATTTCGACAATGGGTCGTCCAAAGCCTCTGGCACCAGTGTGGGAGGTTCACCTTCGGCGATGGCCAGCGCCAGTTCCACCCATTCGTAATGGGCGAGCTCGGTCAAAAAGGGCGGGTCGGTTTCAGCGGGCTTCCGTTCGTTCTGCAGGTAATCCAAAAATTCTTCGGGGATCCCTGAGAATAACGGTGTCGTGCACCGGTGGCGGGCAAAGAAATCACCCACCAGTGAGTTCCACGTGTCGTAGTCCAACAGGCTACGCAGGACCGGAAAGCCGTTTTCCAGGAAGCTGTAAACATTGTTGTAGAACAGTTCCCGGTACATGCGCATGCGTTCCGGCTTGACGCCGGCGGGAATCGGCTGGGTTGCGGGATCGCGGATGTAGGCGGCAAACGCAAACTGCGTCGCCTGGAACGCTGGACGCCGGTCAGGCATAACGCCGCTGAGGAACGTGCTGGGCCTGCGTGGTCCGAATGGCCTCCACCTCATCGAGCAGTTCCGACAGGGGCGGAATGTTGAAGTCGCGCTCGAGCAAGGTGGGAAAGACGCCGAAACGGCCATAGGCTTGGTCGAGCAGGCGCCAGACCGGATCGATGACTGTTGCGCCGTGGGTGTCCACCAGGAAATCCGGGGCTTCCACGTAATGTCCCGCCATGTGCGCATAAACGATGCGTTCGTGCGGAATCCGCCCGAGAAACTCGGCCGCGTCGTAGCCGTGGTTGACGCTGTTGACGTAGATGTTGTTGAGGTCCAGCAGCAGGTCGCAATCGGCTTCCGCCAGAACGGCGTTGATAAATTCGATCTCCGGCATTTCCTGTCCGGGTGCCGCGTAGTAGGAGATGTTTTCCACGGCGATGCGCCGTTCGAGGATGTCCTGGGTGCGGCGTATGCGCCCTGCCACATGGCTTACGGCATCGGCCGTGAAGGGCATGGGCATGAGGTCGTACAGCAAGCCGTCATCCCCGCAGTAGCTCAGATGTTCGCTGTAGAGGGCGATTCCGTGCGTCTCCAGAAAATCTTTCAGTTCCCGGAGAAAAGCCTCGTCCAAGGGCGCTGGCCCGCCCAGGGACAAGGAAAGGCCGTGACAGACGAAGGGAACGCGTTCGGTGAGGGAGCGGAACAACTTGCCAAGTCGGCCCCCCAGTCGAATCCAGTTCTCCGGCGCCACTTCATAGAAATCCACGGCCGGCGGAGCAGTGACCACCTCGTCGATGAAAGCCCGCCGAAGACCGAGCCCCGCGCCTGCGATCATAGCCTTGGCCATTGTCGGTTGCGCCTGAACTAATCAGGCTGGCGGGGCCAGCCTGATTGCAGGGAAGCTGCTTAGGGCGCGGTCGGCGCGGCGCTGGGGGCGGCGCCGCCTTCCATCTTCATGCCGGCGCACTTGCCTTCCATCGCCTTCTGCTCCTGCGCCTTTTGTTCGGTCTTCATGCCGGCGCCGCACTTCATCTCCGGTTTCTTCATCATTTCAGCGCCGCACTTGCCTTCGCCACAGGTGCTCTCCTTCTGTTCCTTGGCCGCTTCGGCCACCTGAGCATAACCGCTGGACATTTCCTTCAGCGCGAACGGATTTTCCGTGGCGTGGGCAGCGGCCGCGGACAGGGACCCGACCAGGGTCGCGCCGATGATGGTGGCCAAAGATTTGTTTTCGTTCTTGCTCATCGCTCGTGGTTCCTCATGGGTTGTATTGCAGTGTTGCGCAGGGACGCGCCCTGGTCCAGCCTTAGACCGCCTGAGGCTGAAAAGTTGCTGGGCGTGTCGTGGTGATTGCCGGATACGGCAATCGACCGGTAATCGTCCAAGCGGTCCCGTGATTTTCCCATATTGCGCCATCAAGGCACAACGACGCTGAAAAGCGCTGGAATGAAGGGCGATGAGCGAACCTGCCGATGCTGCGTCGGGCAGTTGCAGAGAGGTCCAGACGGGCTTAGCCGGTGTTTACTTCGGACCGCGCGGCGAGCTGCCCGAGGCGGTCGGTCAATTGCTCCAGGGGCTGGGGCTTGCCCAGGTAATAGCCCTGGGCGATGTCGCACTGGCATTGCCGCAGCAGTTCCAGCGTTTCTTCGTTCTCCACCCCTTCGGCGGTGACCTTGAGGTTGAGGTTGTGGGCCAGTTGCACGGTGGCGCGCACGATGACGCCGTCCTTGCTGCCCAGCAGCATGCCGCGCACAAAGGAACGGTCGATCTTCAATTCCTGGACCGGCAGCTTGCTGAGGTAGGCCAGGCTGGAATAGCCGGTGCCGAAATCGTCGATGGAGAGGCCGAAGCCCAAACCGTTGATGCGCTCCAGGACGTTGAGCACCCGGTCCGGGTCCGCGATGATGCTGCTCTCTGTAATCTCGAAGATGAACCACTCCGGTTGCACGGCGGTCTTGCTCATGGCACCGACGATGCGGTCCGGCAGTTGCGGATCATGCAGGTCCTTGGCCGAGAGGTTGATGGAAACCGTGATCTCGTGGCCTTGACCGCGCAGTTGGGCGCAGTCGTTGAAGGCCCGTTCCATGACCCATTGGGTCAGGGGCTTGATCATGCGGGTGCGTTCGGCCAGCCCGATGAATTCATCCGGCGCGACGAAGCCGTGTTTGGGGTGGTTCCAGCGGACCAGGGCTTCAGCGCCGATGATCTTGCCGCCGGGGATGGCAGCCTTGGGCTGATAGTGCAATTGCAGGTGATTGCGTTCGATCGCCTGGCGCAACTCGCCCATGAGCGTAAGCCGGCGCGGACTGTGCTCGTCGAAACTGGGGGAGTAGAAGGCGAAGCCATCGTGGGACTTGCCCGCCATGAAAACGGCGACCCCGGCCTTCTGCACCAGCGTGTCCGCGTCTTCGCCGTGCTCGGGAAACAGGACGATGCCGATGCTGGTATGCAGGCTCAGCTTCAGGCGTTGCACATCGAAGTGGTGTTCCATCACCTTTTGCAGGCGATGGGCGGTGTGTTCGGCCTGTTCCTTCCCGGTCGACTCGCTGCATAGGATGCCGAAGGTAAAGCCGTCCAGGCGCGCCACGCTGTCCTGGGCGCTCATGCTTTGCAGCAGGCGCGTCGCCACTTGCCGCAGGATGATGTCCACCGCCGTGGGGCCGATGGTGTCCTGAATCTCCTTGAGATTCTCCAGTTCCAACAGGAACAGCGTCAGGTTGCCCGACCCTTCACGGTAACTGCGGATGGCCTGTTCGACCCGGTCGTAGAAGAGGGGGCGGTTGGGCAACTCGGTGATGGGATCGTGGGTGCTGGCGAAGGCTTTTTCCCGTTCCAGTTGGTCGTTGCGGACGCGCAGTTCCTCCGTCTGGTGGCGGACCATGGCACCCGCTTCGTATACGATCATGCGACTGGCGTATTGGCCCCAGAGGGGAAATACGAACGCCATGGCATTGAGGATCCAAAGCGCCAGGTTGGTCCGCTGCGCCTGGATCAGGCCGGACAGGGTGATCTCGCGCTGTTCGAAGAAGCAGACCATCAAGGTCGCCAGCATAATCGCGGCAGCGGCGATGAATACGCCTTGCACGGCTTCCTTGCGGGCCTTGGACCTGAGCAAATCCAGATTGTGTTTCATCAGGTCGTTGCCGAAAGCACCCATCGTGGTTCCTCGTAAGGCGGCTGCCCGCTACATGGCTTCGAATTCCGGCGAAAAGCGACAAATTTGGCCCAAAACGGCGGAAATCGGGAATTGGCGAGAAGTGTAGCCCATCGCGACAAACGCACGGGGGCAGTAGGGTGTCTGACCTGAAAGGTCAGTCTTCGGTCTTATCCTGGAATTCGCACAGATCGGCGATCACGCAGCTCCCGCAGCGTGGCTTGCGGGCGATGCAGGTGTAGCGCCCATGCAGGATGAGCAGGTGGTGTGCGTCTTTCTTGTGCTGCTTGGGGACATGCCGGTCGAGCTTTTTCTCGACTTCCAGCACGTTTTTTCCCGGCGCCAGGCCGGTGCGGTTGGCGACCCGGAAGATGTGCGTGTCTACGGCGATGGTGTGCTGGCCGAACGCGGTGTTCAGGATCACATTGGCGGTCTTGCGGCCTACGCCGGGCAAGGCTTCAAGTTCCGCGCGGGTGCTGGGGACCTCGCCGCCATGCCGCTGCAGCAGGTCCTGGCACAGCTGGATGATGTTCTTGGCCTTGCTGTTGAACAGGCCGATGGTCTTGATGAATCCGCGCAGCCCTTCCTCACCGAGTTGCAGTATGGCCTGCGGCGTGCTGGCGACGGGGAAGAGTTTCGCGGTGGCTTTGTTGACTCCCTTGTCGGTTGCCTGGGCGGAAAGCACGACGGCTACCAGCAGTTCGAAGGGCGTGGAATATTCCAGTTCGGTGGTCGGTTCCGGGATGGCGGCGGCGAGCCGATCGAAGATGTCCTGGCGCTTGGCGGCGTTCATGGCGGGGCGCCTGGAATAACTGGGGCCATTCGGTCAGTGCCAGGGCAATGCCCTGCCAGAGCACTCACGCGGTGGGCTGTGACAAATGGGTTGCCGCATGGGAAGCCGGTGAGGTGGCCATGTTTCGTGCCGCCCGGGCGTCCACCAGGTTCTTGATGGCGATCAGCAGCCCCAGACCGATGAAGGCGCCGGGTGGCAAGACCGCAAGCAGGAAGCCGCCATAGTCGTCGAACAACTGGATGGTCCATTGCTTGGCGGAGTCTCCGAACATTAGGTCGGCGCGGGCGAACAGCGTGCCCGTGCCGATGGCCTCGCGCAGCGCCCCCAGCGCCACCAGGGCGCAGGAAAAACCCAGCCCCATGAACAGGCCATCGGCCAGGGCGCGGTCCACGGGATTTTTAGAGGCAAAGGCCTCGGCGCGGCCGATGATGGCGCAGTTGGTGACGATCAGGGGTATGAAAATGCCGAGGATCTTGTGCAGATCGTGGAAGAAGGCATTCATCAGCAGTTCGATGACGGTCACATTGGCGGCGATCACCAGCACGAATACCGGCAGGCGTACCTCGTTGGACACATAGTTTCGGATCAGGGACACGATGGTGTTGGAGAACACCAGCGCCACCGTGGTTGCCAGGCCCAGGCCGAGGCTGTTCACCACGGAATTGCTCACCGCCAGCAAGGGGCACAGGCCGAGCAGTGCAACCAAGGCCTGGTTGTTTTTCCACAGGCCGTCCAGCGCAAGCTGTCGGTAGCGGTTGAGAACAGGAAGAGTCAAACGGTTATGCAACATGGTGGCAAAGAGGCTATCAGCGCATTGCGGTCAACTGAGCAACTGAAGTGTTGCGCAGATGTTCCCCCGTGTCTTGCTCCAAACGATGTAAGAGCGCGACGGCACCGACTACGTTCAGGTGGTCCTCGTCGGCAAAATCAGCCGGGTCTGCAATCGCGCGCCGGTAATCCAAAGGTCGCCCAAGACCCAGTCGTTCCAGGTTCTCATCGATCTTTCGGACAGTGCTCTCGTCAATGGCAGAGAAGTAGGCTGGGTGCGCTGGAAAACGCACGGTGATAATTCGCACTCCGCGTTTATGAGCCAAATCGGCGATATGGCCGTACCATGCAAGAGCCTGTGTTTCAGAGCTTGCGCCGCGATGGTCGTACTCCCCGGAACGGTGGGCAATTTCCGTTCTGTCATGTTCACTCAATTCCGACC
Source organism: Methyloterricola oryzae (assembly GCF_000934725.1). Classification (NCBI taxonomy): domain Bacteria; kingdom Pseudomonadati; phylum Pseudomonadota; class Gammaproteobacteria; order Methylococcales; family Methylococcaceae; genus Methyloterricola; species Methyloterricola oryzae. Next base: position 71,976 of record NZ_JYNS01000008.1, on the reverse strand, counting down.
AGCTTGGCGATTTATCGATCTCCGCATTGGAAGTGCTGTTACTCCGGGTGGAGATCGATTTTTTCAGGAATTGCACATAGTCGTCATTGAATAGGGGCACGGCGTTGAGCATGGCCGACAGTCGCCCGTGCTCGAGGCCATAGGGTGAGGAGGTTATCAGCAGATACCAGTCGACAAAGGCGCGGTTCGAAGACGTTTGCCTGGCTTCGGCGAACATATGGACGTCGGCTGAAAGCATGACGGTTCTCACCCCGTCGTTCGCCTCCAATACCCGGCGCAGTTTCGCATACATTTCACGCGGGCCGTCGCCGCCATAGGCCAGGTTGTAAACCCGGTCAGCCAACAGGTCGTTTTTGAGGGTCGCGGCATGGGAATCTCCCGCCAGAACGACACTGACGGACTTATTGTCGATGGCGCCTTGCAGGGTCGCGTCATAGTCCCGCGCTACGTGAAAATATTCGCTTGCGTGATAGACCGCCGCATTCGCCAGGGCGAACAGGGCCGCGCCGGCCAGGGCTTTGAAAAACAGGCCTTTCCAGGAAGTCGTCGTTTTCATGTCAGAACTGGAAGTAGATGAAGTCCAATGTCTGGCCGGTATATCGCAGGGTAACGATCATGCCGACCATCGCCGCATAGGCCGCCCAGCGCAGCGTGGCGGGCCGGGTCTCGATATCCAGGGCGTAGGCCTTGTCGCGCTGCACCCACTCAAGGGCCAGCAGGGAAGCGACACCGAGCCCTGCGTAGAGAGTGGTACTCAGCAGGCCCAAGGCACGCAGGCTGGCTGTGGGGTCGGTAAGCAGAGTCGGGGACACCAGGCTGGCGATGGCGTCGTAGGCCTGCCCGACGGTCTTTGCCCGGAAGAAGATCCAGGCTACGAGGGTCAGCAGAAAGGTGATTCCCATGCGGAAGGTCACAGTCGCCAGGCGGACCGGCCACCGGCCTGAGGCCACAAAACGGCCCAGCGGTTCGCCGATGAACAAGCGCGGCAGACAGAAAAGGCCATTGAGGAAGCCCCAGATGACGAAAGTCCAGCTAGCCCCGTGCCACAGTCCGCTTACGGTGAAGGTGGTCAGAATGTTGCCAGCCTGCCTAAGGCGCGTGCCGCGGTTGCCGCCCAGGGGAATGTAGACGTAGTCGCGGAACCAGGATGATAGCGAGATGTGCCATCGCCGCCAGAATTCCGGCATGCTCTGGGAAAAATAGGGCGTGGCAAAGTTCTGCATCAGTTCGAAACCCAGCAGCCGCGCGCTGCCACAGGCGATATGCGAGTAGCCGGAAAAATCGCCATAGATCTGGAAAGCGAAAAAAAACGCCGCGACGAAGATCAGGCTTCCTTGGATCGGGGCGGGCTGTTCGAAAATCCGGTTGACGATGACGGCACAGTTGTCCGCGACCACCAGTTTGCAGAACAGGCCCCAGGTGATCTGGCGCAGCCCACTGGCAAAGCCTTGCGGCGTGATGTGCCTCGGGTTGCTGAACTGCGGCAGCATATGCACGGCACGCTCGATCGGACCCGCCAGAAGTTGCGGGAAGAAGGCCACGTAGGCCATGAAGACCACCGGGTCGCGGGTGGCGCGCAGTTTTCGCTGATAGATATCGATGGTGTAGGTCAACGACTGGAACGTATAGAAGCTAATGCCAATCGGCAGGATGACATTGAGCGAGGGCACGTTCACGCTGATGCCGATGCCGGCGAAAGCATCCACGAAGGAACTGATGAAAAAGTTGTAGTACTTGAAGAACCCCAGGATGCCCAAGTTGGCCGCGAGACTGGAAAACATCATCCATCGCCGGGCCTTGCCATCAGGGGTCACATCCATGCCATAGCCTGCAGCGAAATCGATGATCGAGGTCAGCACGATCAGGGACAGAAACCGCCAGTCCCACCAGCCATAAAACACATAGCCTGCAACGATCAGGACGATATTCTGCGCGCGCAGTGAGATAAGGCCCGAAACCACGTAGGCGAAGAAGACGATGGGCAGAAAAAGGGCGTATTCCGCAGAGTTGAATAGCATGCTTGGGCTACCTCAACCAGCGTAGCGCACAGGGCGCACGTGGCGATATTTTGGGTTCAAAGTATATTGCTCGAAAACTAACCTGGAATGCGCGACAAGGTCAATGCAAAAACTTTCTTACTCGGCGGCGCCGGGTCCGGTGGATTCAGCGTCGAACAGCTCAGTTTTGTGAGTGTCGAAATACTGCAGTGCCCTGAAGACGGCTTTGACCACGGCGCGCGGGGTGATGGTGGCGCCGGTGAACTGGTCGAAAGCACCGCCGTCCCGCTTCACCTTCCATTGACCGTAGCTGGGGTTCTGCAGGGAGAGGCCGGTAAAGCGCAGAATCCAATCGGACTTGTTATCTTCGATGGGATCGCCCAGTCCCGGCGTCTCCTTGTGACTCAGTACCCGCACGCCCGCCAGTTCGCCGCTGGCCTTGATCGCCACCAGCAGGCGGATTTCGCCGCTGTAGCCGTCCGGCGCGGTGGCCTCCAGCACGGCCGCCACCGGCGCTCCCTGCTGGCGTGCGCGGTAAACGGCCACAGGCCGGCGCGGGTCCAGTTCGGGGCTGCTGACATGCGTGACGTCGGCGAGAATGTCGTTGTCATAGCGTTGTGGCGGAAGCACCGCCTGCAGGGTATGCAGCAGGGTTTGCCGCTGGTTTTCGGCGATCCGCCCGGCGGTGCCGTGTTGTGCCAGGGTGACCAGGCCGGTGCCCGCAATCGAGAACAGGCCGAGGATACCGGCGGCGGCCAGAATGGCGCTGCGACGTGTCATCATGAGCCGTGTCCGTATACCCGGGGCTGGGTGTAGTAATCGATGGCGGGTGCCGCCAGGTTGAGCAGCAGCACGGCAAAGGCCACGCCGTCCGGATAACCGCCCCAACTGCGTATGACAAAGACCAGCAGTCCGATCCCGGCGCCATAGAGGAGGCGGCCGCGCGGCGTGGTGGCGGCGCTGACGGGGTCCGTGGCGATGAAGAAGGCCCCGAGCATGGTGGCGCCGCTGAAGAGATGGAACAAGGGCGTCGGATGCAGGGCGGGGTCAAAGAGAAAACCCAGCATCGCCGCGGCGAACAGGGTAACGAGAAAGCCCGCCGGAATCTGCCAGCCGATCAGGCCCCGCCGCAGCAGCCAGAGCCCACCCGCCAGATAGCCCAGGTTGACCCACTGCCAGCCCTTGCCGCCGATGGCGTCGAAAATGCGCGCGACAGACTGGATCTCGTCCACGCCTCGTGCGAGTCCCAACTGCGTCTTCAAGGTATCCAGCGGCGTGGCCTGGGCCAGCCCATCGAAGACAGGCGCGTTCTCGCGCTGGAAGATCAGGGCCAGCGTGTCTCCGAAACCTGGGGCCTGGGGCAGCAGGTCGGCTGGTGGCATCCACGCCGTCATGTGCCGGGGAAAGGAGATCAGCAGCACGGCATAGCCCACCATGGCCGGGTTGAAAGGGTTATAGCCGAGCCCGCCGTAGAGGTGCTTGCCAAAGATCAGGGCAAACAGGGTGCCGAAGGCGGTCATCCAGGCGGGCGAAAGCGGCGGCAGGGCCACGGCGAGCAGGACCGCCGTCAGCGCGGCGCTGCCGTCGCTGAGGAAGGGTTTCAGGGGACGCCGTCTGAGCGATAAAACAGCCGCCTCGGCCAGTTCGGCGACCACGACGGCGATCCCGATGTTGATCAGCACGCCCGGACCGAACTGCCACCATTGCATCAGGATGCCGGGAACCAGTGCCAGCAGCACCAGCAGCATCAAGCGGCTGACAGAGTTGGCCGGCGGCAGGTGGGGCGAGGGGGCGGTGTCAAAGCGCATGAGGATTCACGACCGGACTTGCAACGAACTCGTCAGCCTCGTCAGGCGTCGCGCTGGGCGAGGAATCAGGATGCATCGTTCTGGACCCGTTCCAATAGTTCCTTCTTGCGCCGGGCGCTTTCGGCCTTTTCCAATTTCTCCCGCTCCTTGCGCTGTTCGCGGAATTCGAAGCGTGTCTTGGCGTGGGCGGCCTTGTCGCGCTCACGCTGGCGAGCCGTCACCTGTGCCTTGGCCGCGCGGAAATACTGCACCAGCGGAATATGGCTGGGACAGACGAAATCGCAGCAGCCGCATTCGATGCAGTCGGCCAAATGGTGTTCGACGGCGCGGTCCAGATTGTCGGCGCGACTGTACCAGTACAGTTGCTGGGGCAAGAGATTCACCGGGCAGGTCGTCGCGCACTCGCCGCAGCGGATGCAGGGCAAGGCCTGCTTCTCGCCCGTTACCAGTTCGGATCCGGCCACCAACACGCAGTTGGCGGCCTTGATGATGGGCAGTTCGTCGCTGGGCAGCGCGAGCCCCATCATCGGGCCTCCGAGGATCAGCCGCTGGGCATGTTCGGTGTAGCCGCCGCACTGGGCGATGAGGTGCGCGATGGGCGTGCCGATACGCACCATCAGATTCTGCGGTTTCCGAACGCCGGGTCCGGTGACGGTGACGATGCGGGAGGTGAGGGACTCTCCGTGAACCAGGGCACGGTGGATCGCCGCGGCGGTGCCCACGTTCTGGCAGACGATGCCGGCATCGGCAGGAATCCCGCCAGCTGGAACTTCGCGCCCCGTAAGCACCTTGATGAGTTGCTTCTCGCCACCGGTGGGATACACCGCCGGCACCGGCACGATCTCGATGCGCTCGTAGCCGCCGCTTGCCTTGGCCGCTTCGAGCGCGGCGATGGCTTCCGGCATGTCGTCCTCGATGCCCAGCAGACAGCGTTCCGCCCCCAGGATATGCAGCAGGATCTCCGCGCCGCCCAGCACATCGTCAGGGTAATGGCGCATCAGGCTGTCGTCGCAGGTGATGTAAGGCTCGCACTCGGCGCCGTTGAGCACCAGGGTGTCGATCCGCCGGCGCGCGCCGGGATCGACCTTGACTGCCGCCGGGAAGGCCGCGCCGCCCAAACCGACGATGCCGGCTTCATGGATACGCCGGCGCAGTTCCTCGACGGGCAGGTCACGGACGTCTTCCATCGGCTCCTGCGCAAGGCCCTCGTCCTCGCCGTCCACCTCGATCACCAGGCAGGGACCGGGCAAGCCCGAGGGATGGGGCAGGGGCAGGTCTTCGATAGCCTTCACAATGCCCGACGTCGAGGCGTGAATGGGTGGATTGAGCGGGTTTTCGTCCCGGGCCAGCAACTGGCCCCTCAGCACCCGCTCGCCCGGCGCCACGACCGGCTTGGCCGTGCTCGTTCCGCGCTGCTGCAAAGGCAGAATCAGGTGTTCGGGTAGGCCGGCATCGCGCAAGGGCCTGCCGGTGGATTCCGTCTTGTGGGTATCCAGGTGTACACCGCCGCCGAATTGCCAGAGCTTGAACATCAGTGTGGCCGTTTCCCGGGCTTGGGCCAGGCCCAGGTGGCGAGGTTTTCCTCGATGGGCACCATGGCGATGCAGTCAACGGGACAGGGCTTCACGCACAGTTCGCAGCCGGTGCATTCGGATGCGATGACTGTGTGCATCTGCTTGGCGGCGCCCAGGATGGCGTCCACCGGACAGGCCTGGATGCAGAGGGTGCAACCGATACAGGTGTTCTCATCGATGACCGCGACGGCGGGCGCCTTCTCCACGCCATGTTCGGCGCTCAGCGGCTTGGGCTCCACGCCGAGCAATTCCGCCAGGGCCTTGACGCCTTCCTCGCCGCCGGGCGGGCACTGGTTGATGTCCGCCTCACCCCGCGCGATGGCCTCGGCGTAAGGCCGGCAACCGGGGAAACTGCACTGGCCGCATTGGGTTTGAGGCAGGATGGCGTCGATCTTGTCCACCAGCGGATCGCCTTCCACCTTGAAGCGGATGGCGGAATAACCCAGCACCAGGCCGAAGACGGAAAAGACTGCACACACCGCCAGAAACGCCAGCATGATGACAGTCCTAACCTTTGACCAGGCCGGAAAAGCCCATGAACGCCATGGATATCAATCCCGCGGTGATGAGCGCGATGGCGTTGCCGCGGAAGGGCGCCGGCACGTCCGATACGTCCACCCGCTCGCGCACCGAGGCAAACAGCACCAGCACCAGGGTGAAGCCCGTGGCGGCGCCGAAGCCGTAGAGGAAGGACTCGATAAATCCATGCTGCGACTGCACATTCAGCAGGGCGACGCCCAGCACGGCGCAATTGGTGGTGATCAGGGGCAGGAAAATTCCCAGCACCTGGTAGAGCAGGGGGCTGGTCTTGCGCACCACCATCTCCGTGAACTGCACCACCACCGCGATCACCACGATGAAGGTGATGGTCCGCAGGTACTCCAGCCCCAGAGGCACCAGGAGATAATGGTTGGCCAGGTAGCTGGTGACCGAAGACAGGGTCAGCACGAAGGTGGTCGCCAGGCCCATGCCCATGGCGGTTTCCAGTTTGCGGGACACGCCCATGAACGGGCACAGTCCCAGAAACTTCACCAATACGAAGTTATTGACCAGCGTGGTGCTGACCAGTATGAGCAGGTAGTCTTTCATCGGGCGGCGGGGATCAGGCAGCCCATTGTAAGGACAGCAGATGGCTTGTCAATTGAATTCACTATCAATTTTCCGTAACGGCGAGGCTGCCTTTGCCGGCGCAATGGACGCGGCCTGCTGGTCAGTGGTCAAAGCCGCTGCTATATTCTGCGCGTCCCGCAATATCCTTATCGGATTCAGGGACAAAACGGCGTAAACGGGCCGCCGTAATGGGTAGTGATCGGGTGTTTTGCGGGAACGCGATAAGAACGTATGACAGAACAACAGAAGAACGCTGAAGACGTGGGGCAGATTCTCCCGGAGGATCTGCCGAACCCCGGCTGGAAACCCCTGCTTTGGTTTCTAGGCAGCATCATCGCCCTGATCGTGTTGGGCGAGGTGCTGCTGGAATTCGGCTGGGAACTGGCGGAAGCCATCGGCGAGGGCATATTCCTGGCGGTCGAGGGCAGCGAGGAGTTCCTGGAAGACGCCGTCGAGGACTGGTTCCATCTGGAGCCTTGGGAGGCGGAGATGTACACCGCCTGGACCATGAGTCCGGTCAAGCTGCTCTTCGCATTCCTGATCCTGCGCGCGCTCTGGCGCTGGAACAAGCGCAAGGGCTTTCCCGCCATCAAGCGCTGGGTGACCCATAAATGGCTGCTGGTGAAGCTCTCCTGGCGCGGCGTGTGGTGGCCCTGGAAGGGGCTGATGATCATGGCCGGGGTCGGCATGCTCATGGTCCTGATCTGATGCCGGGCGGGACCATGCCCGCCCGCTTTCCCTTATTTCACGCGCATCCCGGGTTGCGCCCCAGCGTCCGGCTGCAGCACGAAGATGTCTTTGCCGCCGGGGCCCGCAGCCAGCACCATGCCCTCGGACATCCCGAACTTCATCTTGCGCGGCGCCAGGTTGGCGACCATCACCGTTAGCCGCCCTTCCAACTGCCCCGGGTCATAGGCGGATTTGATGCCGGCGAACACGGTACGTGTCTCGCTGCCCAGGTCCAGGGTCAGTTTCAGCAGCTTGTCCGCGCCCTCCACATGCTCGGCCTTTGCGATCCGGGCGACCCTGAGGTCGATTTTCGCAAAATCGTCGATGGAAATGGTCTCGGCGATGGGTTGAATCTCGTGCTGCTGATGCTCCGCGTGCCGAGCCTGGGAGTGGGGCGCTGGCTGGGGCTGAGCCTGCAGGGACTGCTTGTTGGCTTCTACCAGGGCTTCTATCTGCTTGGGATCGACGCGGGTCATGAGGTGCTGGTAGGGCCGGATCGAGGCTGGAGGCTGCTCCACGTCATTCCATAGAAACTCTCGATCCATACCGAAAAATTCTTTCGCGACTCTCGCGGTCAATTGGGGAAGAACCGGCGATAGCGTTATAGATAGAAGGTGGAATCCCTGAACAGCACGAGTGCAGACGACATGAAGTTCGTCGCGGCGATTCTCGTCCTTTGCGATTGCCCATGGTGCGTATTTGTTAATGTATTCATTGACGCTATCGGCGATTCGCATGATTTCTCTTAGTGCTCGCGAAAAATCCCGGGCCTCGTAAGCCTCGGCAATTGTCCCAAACGCGGAGCCTTTTGCGCCGTCGAGGATGCCTTTGCCTTCAGCGGAATCCCAGTGGTCGATATCGGTGTTCCAAGCACCGGAGATTACTTCCCCGCTGAAATGCTTGCTTACAAAACCTGCCGTCCGGCTCGCAATATTGATGTATTTCCCCACCAGATCGCTGTTCACCCGGGCGACGAAGTCTTCCAGGCTGAGGTCGATGTCTTCCATGGAGCCGTTGAGCTTGCAGGCGTAGTAGTAGCGCAGGGCTTCGGGGTTCAGGCCCTGCTCCAGATAGCTCTGGGCGGTAATGAAGGTGCCGCGGGACTTGGACATCTTCTCGCCGTTCACGGTGAGAAAGCCATGGGCAAACACCTTGGTGGGGGTGCGGAACTGCGAGTGCTCCAGCATGGCCGGCCAGAACAGGGCATGGAAATAGAGGATGTCCTTGCCGATGAAATGGCACAGTTCCGTCTCCGAGTCCGGCTTGAAGAATTCCTCGAAGTCGATGCCGGCCTTCGCGCAAAGGTTCTTGAAACTACCCATGTAACCGATGGGCGCATCCAACCACACATAGAAATACTTGCCGGGGGCGTCGGGGATCTCGAAACCAAAGTAGGGCGCATCGCGGGAGATGTCCCAATCGGAAAGCCCGCCCTGCAACCATTCGTCCATCTTGTTGGCCGCCTCCGCCTGCAGGCGGCCTGACCGGGTCCAGTCCTTCAGGAAATTGGCGCATTCCCCCAGCTTGAAGAAGTAATGCACCGACTCCTTGCGAACCGGCTCGGCGCCGGAAACGGCCGAATAGGGATTTATAAGATCCGTAGGGGCATAAGTTGCGCCGCAGACTTCGCAGGAGTCGCCGTACTGGTCCTTGGCGTGGCACTTGGGACATTCGCCCTTGATGAAACGGTCCGGCAGGAACATTTCCTTCACCGGATCGTAGTATTGCTCGATGGCCCGCGATTCGATCAGACCGCGCTCCTTGAGGCGCTTGTAGATGGTTTCCGCCAGTTCTCGGGTTTCCGGGGAATGGGTGGAATGGTAGTTGTCGAACTGGATGTGGAAGCCGGAGAAATCGCGGTAGTGCTCGCCGTGCACGCGGGAGATGAGTTCCTCCGGGCTAATGCCTTCCTTTTCCGCACGCAGCATGATGGGGGTGCCGTGGGTGTCGTCGGCGCAGACGTAATGGCACTCATGGCCTCGCATCTTCTGGAAGCGCACCCAGATGTCGGTCTGGATGTATTCCACCAGATGGCCCAGGTGAATCGGGCCGTTGGCGTAGGGCAGGGCGCTGGTGACGAGAATCTTGCGTGGTGTGCTCATGCAGGCTGTACGGGCATTGCGGTTTCAAATGGGCGCGAATTATCCCACACTACGCATCGGCATTCACAGCGCGCGGCGGCCTGAGGTCTGCGCCACCGCGGGCCGGGAGGTGGAACCATGGTCTATGAGGCATTGCAGGATAGTCTGCGCCGTCATGTCTTCCGGCTGGCGGGGGAAATAGGCGAGCGCAATGTATTCCATTATGACGCGTTGCAGGCGGCAGCCGGCTATGTCCGCGGCGTCTGGGAGGATCAGGGTTTCGAGGTGGTGTCCCAGGCCTATGAGGCGAATGGCTTGGTTTGCGAGAATCTGGCAGTGACGTGCCCGGGGGCTGGACCTGGCCTCATCCTGGTGGGAGCTCACTACGATTCGGTCAAGGGTAGCCCGGGGGCCAACGATAACGGTTCCGGCGTGGCGGGACTGCTGGAGATCAGCCGCGCGCTGTCGCAGGCAACGCCGGCCATGACCGTCCGTTGCGTGGCCTTCGTCAACGAGGAGCCGCCCTTCTTTTACTGGGGAAAGATGGGCAGCCTGGTTTACGCCAAGGCGGCCAGGGCGCGAAGCGACGCTATTCGATTGATGGTCTCGCTGGAAATGCTCGGTTGTTACCACCAGGAGCCCGGAACCCAGGATTATCCGCCCCTGCTGGGCTATTTCTATCCGGACACCGGCAACTTCATCGCCTTTGTGTCCAATTTGAAGTCCTCGGGTCTGCTGCGCAAGACGGTACAGGCCTTCCAGACGCATTCCGATTTTCCGCTGCAGAGCCTGGCTGCGCCCAGCCTCGTGCCCGGGGTGGGCTGGAGCGACCAGCTATCATTTTGGCGCGAGGGCTACAAGGCGCTCATGGTCACGGACACCGCCTTTTTTCGCTATCCGTATTACCACACCGCGGCCGACACGCCCGACAAGATCGACTACGCCTCCATGGCCAGGGTAGTAGCGGGGCTGCAGCGCACGTTCGAGGGACTGCGCGTCTGAATCCGGCCGGTCCTGGATTCAGCAGCATGCCGTTCAGGACTGACCGTCGTGCCCCAGGGCGATGCCGATGAACTCCATGCTGAGGCCCAACAGCAACAGCACCCAGCCGAACAGCACCCCTTCCGGCGCCAGGAACAACAGCAATCCGCCTATCCCGGCCAGACTCAGGGACGCGGTACGGCGGGCCTTCGGATTCTTGATGAGGGTTTTCATGGCTGACCTCCGACAGCGGCACAGGTCGCCGCAGATCTCGATGGCTCCATCATGCGCCTGGAGCGGTGCGAAATCCATACGCCGCGCCGCTGCGGAAATCCGCCAGCTCAGGGGAGCAGGTTTTCGATACGGGCGTCGAGCGTGGCCGCTCCGATGTCCATCAAGGCCAAAGTGACAGGCAGTTTGAAGCGGCGCGGCCCCGCGCTGCCGGGGTTGAGGTACAGCACGCCCTCGCGCTGACGGATCTCCGGCTGATGGGAGTGGCCGGTGATGACGGCGGCGAATCCCGCGGCAGCGGGGTCCAGATCCAGTTCGTGCAGATCGTGAAGGACGTAAAGATAGGTGCCGCACGCTTCGGCCACGGCACTGTGCGGGAGCGCTTCGGCCCACGCGCCCTTGTCGTTGTTGCCGCGCACGGCTACGACCGGAGCGATGATCTCCAAGTCCTTCAAGACCTCGGGCTTGCCGATGTCACCGGCATGGATGATCAGCTCACAGCCCTGCAGCAGGCTCAGGGCTTCAGGACGTAGCAAGCCGTGGGTGTCTGAGATGACACCGATGCGTGTGTTGGCGTTGGCTTCAGGCATGCAATTCGGGCACGCGGGGAGGCTGTGGTGCCATGCGGCGCCGAAGGTGCCGTCCCGCGAGGGGACGGCGGGTTGGGGAGCTTAAGCCTTGCGGCGGGCGCTGAACAGCACGAAACCGAGCAGGGCGGCGGCAACGCCATAGACCACATAGTCGGCGGTCACTGGCTGGTCGGGCTGGCCAAGCACCTTGCCGGCGGCGGCGGGCGCGGCGGCCTTGTCGGTAGGCGACGGAATGGCGGTTTCGATGGGCTTGTTGTGCTTTGCGATCAAGTCGGCATCGCGGTAAACGACGCTGGGAACGAATTCCGGCGGGTATTCAGCCTGGGCCTGGGGCGCGACGGCCGCAGACAACAGGAGGGAGGCCAGGGAGATCGACAAGACGTTGGATTGGGTCATGGGTTACGCTTTTCCTTCGGATGGATTGAAAGTCTGGGGATACGGGAAAATATCGCCGTTGGGCCGGGATTATATCCCGATCCCGCCAGCCCACCCAATCCCCGCCTTTGTTTACATGGACTTGAGTGTATCGCAGGCCCGGCGGCAGATTTCGCGGCCATAGTCCGTCCAGAGCCCCTGGCCCCAGTAACGGTAGCAACTGGTTTGCGCCGTCATCAGGTGGAACAGGGCATTGCGGTAGCGCGGGTCGCTGGAGGGCACTTGCGGCTTAATGATCTTTTCGTAGAACAGGGAACTGGCCTCCTCCATGGGCCCCAGCACGTTCTCATACCCTTTGACCCAGGAGATGTCGTTGGTCCAACTGCCGCCTTCCATGTGGAAGCGGTGATCCTGCTGGCGCAGTTCGGCAATGGTCTTTTCCAGCAGTTCGGGTCCGGCGCCGGGTTGAATCCGGTCCCAGATCTGCTTCTGCAGCGCGGGTTGCAACTCCGGCAGGTCCGCCTCGGTGATGCCCATGGCAAACAGCTGTTCCAGGTACTCACTGACGTTCATCAAGGGCGTCTGACTGCCGCTGGATTCGCGCACCACGTCATGGAACTTGCCGGGGAACTCGTTCATCATCACGCCTCCGTTCTCGCCGTCGGCAATCTGCGTCACCAAGGGCGGGACGCTTTTCCCGGCCAGTTCCCAGCGGTCCAGGCTCTTCGCTTCATAGTAGGGCTGCATCTGCGCCACCAGCTTGGTGTCGCTGCCCTGGGTCTTGACGATGGCGATGATGCTGACGCTGTCGCCTTCGGAATTGCGGCAGACCAGGCGGTGCGGCAGGTGTTTCTTCTCGGGGCCGTGACCGTTTTCGGGCCGTTCAACGGTGTGTTCCTGCACCAGCAGCCAGGTGAAGCCGCAGTCCTTCAGGGTCTTGATATAGGCGTAGGCCACGTCCGGGTGGTTGGGCAGTGCCATTTCCGAGGGTGAAAAGCCCCGCACGCGTCCCAGTGCCTCGAGGCCGAAGAGGGCGGCGAAATGATGCTGCCAGGCCTTCACGTGCAGGCGAAAATCCTGAATCGGCGTCGAAGGAGCCACCGCGTGGCCCCAAGGGCAGCCCAGCCACTCGACGGTGTGCCGGTAAGCAGGGTTGCAGGTGACGTTGCCTAGGGTGTCGAGTACGTCATGCAGGCCCATTTTGCGCAGGCCGTGGAATAGGGTGCCGGAGTATTCCAGCATCACCCGTGGCTGCTTGCCTTCGCCAATAAGTTGCGGGACGAACTCGCCAATACGCTTGTAGCACCAGTGGAAGGCATGGGCGTTGTGGTTATCGCCGATATCCTGGTGCTCCATCATGTACTGCAGGTTGCTGATCATCTCAGCGTGCTGCAGATCGTGGCCGCCGGCAGGGATCAAAGGCTGGTGCATGTGCAGGGCGATGGCGGCCGCGCTCTTGATCTGGCCCAGGACGATGCCTCCGTCCGAAAATGCCGCTTGGGGACGTTCCCTTTGGGTTCGTTCGATGGTGTCTTCATGACCGCAGATGTTGGGAAGGCCGTCGACGTATTCCGGTAGCTCTGCCATGCACTGACCTCGCAATGGGGTGGTTCAAGGAATCCCTGGCGCCGGTGACTCGCCTGCGCGAGATCGTTGTCCGGCCTCGGTTTTGGCGAGTTTAACCGAAAATGACAGGGCCCCGGCCCGGCTGCTCAGGCCAGAAAGGGATAATGAAGGAAATAGTCCATGTCCACTAAAGCAATCGAGACCTTGAACGATACCGGGAAGGAGGTTGTCAAATCGTGCAAATACACGGGATTACGAGGGTTCTAGCGGTATGGCTGGCCCTGGTGGGAATCTGCCAGGCGACCGATCCGGTCCGGGAGGCCGGCTTGATCCAAGGGGTCACCTCCAGGTACGGTAAGGACGAAAGCATTTGGCTTACGGCTGGTAAAGACCGCTTCGCGGCTTTGCTGCGGGAGACCGGACGCAGCCGCGTGGAAGGCGGCATCGTGCTGCTCCATGGGATCGACAAGTCACCCGACGATCCAGAATTGCTGCTGCACCTCCGGACAGGGCTGGCCGAGCACGGCTGGACCACCCTGGGACTTTTTGCTCCGGTGCGCGAAGACGGAGCCGGAGTGTCCGCCTACATGGCGATGGAAGCTGAGTACAAAGCCAGGTTGCAGGCTGCGACGAGTTTCCTGGCAGGAAAGCAGCTGGCGCCTCCGGTTTTTATCGGGCAGCGGACGGGCGCCGCCATGCTGGTGAAGTATCTGGCTGGCGGTGGGCAGGCGGCAGCGGTGGTGCTGATTGATCTGCCAAACGATGCCTGGTTGGGTCTGGACCAGGTCAAGGTTCCGATCCTGGATATCGTGGCGGGGGGCAAGCAGCCCGATCCTGACGATCAGGCCAGGCAGCGCAGGACGCTGATGAAGAACAACGCGGGCTATCAGCAGCTCCGCATAATCGACGCAGGGAGCGACTTGGGTTTACTTCAGGACATGCTGCTGAACCGGATACACGGTTGGCTGAAACGTGGTAAGGGGCCTTAAGTCTGGCGACTTGAGGTGGTGCTTAAGGGGCAGGCGCGCGGCAGACGAAGGAAGCTGCGCGTTTGCTTGGTGCAGATGTGGCGGACTTGATTGTCCTCGCGTGGCCGGGCGTGCCGCTCGCGGGACAGCTGGAAGGCTGTGTTGGAGGAAAATGAGATGATCAGTGAAATCAAAGCAAGCGATGCATTCGAGGAAGGCTACAACGCCGCGATCGACGGCTTGGTGCCGGAGGACAACCCCTATCCCAAGGGCAGCGAGGATCATGCTCTGTGGAGCAAGGGCTTCCTGGCCTTCGAGGAAGAGGACATCGACGCCTAAAGGCGCCCGAGGCGCGCGTATGCGGCGCGCCTAGAGCGCGTCCAGTGCGTCGCGCAGGGACTTCACGGCCATAACCTGCAAGCCCTCCGGGCTACCGCGGGGCGTGTTCTTGGCCGGGACGACCGCGTGTTTGAAGCCCTGTTTGGCCGCTTCGCGCAGTCGCTCTTCACCGCCGGGCACCGGCCGTATCTCGCCGCTCAGTCCGAGCTCGCCGAAAGCGATCCAGTCGCGCGGTATGGGTTTGTCACGGTAGCTGGAGACCACCGCGAACAGCACCGCCAAATCGCCGGCCGTTTCCGACATGCGCAGGCCCCCCACCAAGTTGGTGAAGACGTCCTGGTTGAGGATGCCGACACCGCCGTGACGGTGGAGCACGGCGAGCAACATGGCAAGTCGATTACCTTCGAGACCCAGGGCGACGCGCCGAGGTGCCGCCAGATGGGATTCGTCCACCAGGGCCTGCACTTCCACCAGCAAGGGGCGGCTGCCCTCGCGCATCACGGTGACCACGCTACCAGGCATGTCCTCCTCGTAGCGCGACAGAAAGATCGCAGAAGGATTGCGCACTTCCTTTAATCCCGTTTCGGTCATGGCAAATACGCCCAGTTCGTTGACGGCGCCGAAGCGGTTCTTGAAGGCGCGGATCACCCGGTAGCGTTGCCCCGAATCGCCTTCGAAGTACAACACGGTATCCACCATGTGCTCCAGCACACGCGGGCCGGCAAGGGCTCCTTCCTTGGTGACGTGTCCCACAAGAAACAGCGAGGTGCCGCTCTGCTTGGCGTAACGCACCAATTGCGCCGCGCACTCGCGCACCTGCGCCACGGAACCGGGCGCGGACTGCAGCAGTTCGCTGTAGATGGTTTGAATGGAATCCACCACCAGCAGGGCCGGCTGTTCCTCGCTACAGATGCCCAGAATGCGCTCCAGGGAAGTTTCCGCCAGAAGGCGCACGCCCTCGCAGGCCAAGCCCAGTCGACGGGCGCGCAGGCTCACCTGCTGTGGCGACTCTTCGCCGGTGACATAAAGCGCCTTGAATCGATTCCCCGTCAGGGCGAGGGTCTGCAGCAACAGGGTGGACTTGCCGATCCCCGGATCGCCGCCGATGAGTATGGCGGAGCCGGGCACCAGGCCACCGCCCAGTACCCGGTCCAATTCGCTCAATCCCGTGGTCGATCGGCTGATTTCCTCGGTCTCGACCTTGGCCAGATCCACCGGTTGCGCAGGGCCGGCAACGCTGCCGGCGTATCCCCCATGGCGTGAGGATGCGGGTAACCGTTCCTCCACGCTTTCAACCAGGCTGTTCCACAGCCCGCACCCGCCGCATTGGCCTGACCACTTGCTCTGGGCGTGGCCGCACTCGGTGCAGCGGTAAAGGATTTTGCCGCCTTTGGGCTTGCTCAAAGGTAAGCCTTGCCTGATTGTTGCATCGCGTGTCCTGGCTCGCTGCCGCCTCACGGCCTCAGTGGGGCTTCACCGCGCTGACCAGGGCGTTGACGCCCTCGCGATAGTGGATATCCACGCGGTCGAAGCCCGCTTCCCGCAGGTTTTCCAGCGCGGGTGTCAGGCGCATGATGTGATCGGGCGATTCGTCACTGAACAGGTGCACCACCCAGTGCTCGAGCAGGTCGGTGCGCCCCATGTCGGTGAAGACCCGGAACCAGTGGGCTACTTCCTCCTGGGTCAGACGCGTGTGCTCGCGCGTGTCGTCGAGGGCGTAGCGGTCGCCGTTGAGGAAAAGTCCGCCGGGACGTAGCACCCGCCTTATCTCGGTGATGACCGCGCGGCGATAGCCCTGCAGGAAATTGTGCAGTGCATAACCGGAGGCCACCAGATCGACGCTTGCATCGGCGAGCGCGCGCAGCCCGCTCAAGGCGTCGGTTTCGCGGAGCTCGATGCGTCCTGCTTCAACCCAGCGCGCCAGGTTCACACGTGCCTGATCCAGCATGGTCGGTTCGTTGTCCAGGGCCTGCAGGATCAGATCGTCGCGCGATTGCAGCAGGGCGGCACTGGTGATGCCGGTCCCGCAACCGATCTCCACCGCGCTCAGGGGTTGTCCGTCCAGTGGGGACGTCCAACCGGCCACGAAGTCGGCCACGCGCTGGCTGATGGTGGCAGCGGCGGGGCAGACCCGTTTCAGCATGTCGTACTCTTTTCCAATCGGCCCGGCAAACAGCGTTTCGGCAGAATGATGATGCGCTTCGCTCATGGGTTTTGATAGGTGATTCGATAAATGACGCCGCGATGGTCGTCGGAAACCAGCAAGGATCCGTCGGGCATCTCCAGAATATCCACAGGGCGACCCAACACCTCGCCCGTGGGCCTGAGCCAGCCTTCGGCGAACACTTCATCGGCCACCGGCTGTCCATCGCGGAATGTTACCACTACCACCCGGTAGCCTTGAGGCTGCGAACGATTCCAGGAACCGTGCTGCGCCACGAACAACTGCTGATGATAGCGCTGTGGGAACCGTGTTCCGCGATAGAAACGAATTCCCAAGGGCGCCACGTGGGCCGGGAAGGTCCAGGCGGGTCCCTGAAATTGCGAGCAGGGCCTGCGCGCTCCATAGACGGGATCGGCGATGCTGCCGGCATGGCAGTAGGGGTAACCGAAATGCAGTCCAGGGGAGGGCGCTCGGTTCAATTCCTCCGGGGGCACGTCATCTCCGAGCAGGTCCCGTCCGTTATCGGTGAAGAACAACTCGCCGGTTACCGGATGCCAGTCGAAGCCCACAGTATTGCGGATGCCGCGAGCGTAGATCTCAGGCTGGCCACCATTCGGGTCGAGGCGTGTCAGCGTGGCGAAGATTTCGTTTTGCTCCAGGCAGATATTGCAAGGCGCGCCCACCGGCACATAGAGCTTGCCGTCGGGGCCGACGCGCAGGTACTTCCAGCCATGGTGGGTTTCTGTCGGGTATCCGGCGTACACGGTTTCGGGTTTGATCTCCCCCTCGCGGTGGCCGGATATGGCGCGAAAACGCAGGATCCGGCTGATCTCTGCCACGTACAGGTCGCCATTGAGCACGGCCACACCGTTGGGTCCGTTAAGCCCTGATGCCACGGTGCGGACGTCTTCCGCGCGCCCATCGCCGTCGGCATCCCTGAGCGCATACACTTTGCCTTCACGGGTGCTACCGACGTAGACCGTGCCATTTTCGTCCCGGGACAGGGAGCGTGCGCCCGGGACTTCATCGGCAAATACCGTGATCTGAAAGCCTTGAGGCAGATGGATGGCCTCCAGCCAGCGGTCGGCCTGCATGGCGAGCACAGCGGCCGGACTGGCAAGGGCGATACCGAGAACCAAGCCTTGCATGAACTTCATGGTGCCTCCGGGGTCTGCAGGAACGGGTGGCGGGGAGTTGACTTGATTTTTCATCCTGCGTCACCAAATATGGTACATCCTTAATTCCCACTGGAAACAGCCTATGCGCATCTTATTGTTCCTCCTGACCAACGCCGCGGTGCTCGTTCTAATTAGCGCCGTGTTCAACCTGCTGGGCCTGGATGGGTTCCTGCGTCAGAGCGGCTATAACCTGGATTTGACGCGCCTGCTGATCATATCGGCCGTCTTTGGCATGGGGGGTTCGTTCGTTTCCCTGATGCTGTCCAAGTTCATGGCTAAGCGCGGCATGGGGGTTTACGTCATCGAGCAGCCTTCCAATGCCACCGAACAGTGGCTGGTGGGGGTGGTGCAGCGCCAGGCCGAGGCGGCCGGAATAGGCATGCCGGAAGTCGGCATTTTTGACTCGCCCGACCCGAACGCCTTTGCAACCGGAATGAGCAAGGACGATGCGCTGGTGGCGGTCAGTACGGGGCTGTTGCACAACATGAGCGCCGACGAGGTGGAGGCGGTATTGGGCCATGAAATCAGCCATGTGGCCAATGGCGACATGGTCACCCTGGGCTTGCTGCAGGGGGTGGTGAATACCTTCGTGTATTTCCTTGCCCATGTCATCGGCTTCGTGGTCGACCGCGCCTTGACTCGCTCCAGCGACGACGGGCGCAGCGGAGTCGGCCCCGCGTTCTACATCACCCAGATGATCGCGCAGCTACTGCTTTCGGTGCTTGCCACCATGATCGTCATGTGGTTCTCGCGCTGGCGCGAGTTCCGTGCCGACGCCGGCGGTGCCAATCTTGCCGGTCGCGGCAAGATGATCAGCGCCCTGCAGGCCTTGCAGCGTGCTCACGATCCGCAACCGTTGCCGGGCGAGTTTGCCGCTTTCGGGATCAACGGCGGTGGCCTCAGCCGTCTGTTCATGAGCCATCCTCCCCTGGAGGAGCGCATCGCCGCCCTGCAAAGCATGCGCTAAGGATTCCGGTTCGATGGAGGAGGAATTCAGGGTCGGAGTGAAAGGGAGGGGATCCCTGGCACCCTGGTACTGCGAACTGCCGCACCAAGGCGTTCTCGCTGTATCTGGAAAAGACGCCGGGAAACTGCTCCAGGGTCAATGTACCTGCGACATTCTGGGCCTAGAAAAGGGGCGCGCCCGGCTGGGCGCGTTCTGCAATGCCAAGGGCCGGGTGATCGCAAGCTTCTGTACCTTTCAGAGCGCGGGCACCTATTATGTGCTGCTTCCCCTTGAACGCGCCGAAGTCATGGAGCAGCGTCTGCGACGGGTGATCCTTAGGGCCGCTGCGACGGTTGAGAATGTGAGCGGGGCGTGGCGGATGTGTGGTGCCGGTGGGGATCTGGAGGCTGCCGCCCGTCATTTTGGGGCTGTTGTGCCGGAAGAAGTGGAACAAGTCGCCGCGTGCGACTCAGGGTATGTCATCAGTTGGCCGGGCGAGCGGCTGTTGATCATGCAGCCCGCCGACGCAAGGGCGATTGCGCCGGGGCCTGGTTTCGGCGCATCAGGCTGTGATCTCTGGACCTTGGAGGACGTGCGTTCCGGGATTCCTCAGATCAGTCAGGTAACTAGCGAAGAGTTCGTTCCCCAGATGATCAATCTGGACCTGCTGGAAGCCATCAGCTTCAACAAAGGCTGCTATATTGGTCAGGAGATTGTTGCCCGCACCCATTATCTTGGAAGGCCAAAGCGGCGGATGTTCCGCTTACATTGTGGAGAGGTGTGCCTCAGCAGCGGGGATGCGTTGTACTTGGAAGGCAAGCCGGAGCAGAGTGTGGGAACGGTGGTGCAGGTGGCTGTCGACGGCGAGGGGGGCCAGGAATTGCTGGCGGTCCTAGCCCTGGACGGCGCTGACGGGGGGATATTGCATGGGCGCGAACCGGAAGGCCCCGCCGTGAGCATCCTGCCTTTGCCATACACATTCCCTTAAATCCTTGGTTGACTGACCGGAAGCATGGACCTCAAGAACACTGACGAATTCCTCCAGTACATACTGGCCGCGGTCGAAAGCAACAAACTGGAACTTCCCACATTGCCCGAAGTGGCGCTGAGTGTGCGCCAAGCCATCAACAGCCAGAATGCCTCGGACGCGGAAATCGCGCGCATCATCGCGCAGGACCCAGGGCTCGCTGCGCGTTTGCTGCAAATTGCCAACAGCCCCTTGTTCCGGGCCCGGCAGAAGATCGACAACCTGCAGACGGCGATTACCCGGTTGGGGCGCAATACCGTGCGCACCCTGATCATCAGCCTCGCCATGAATCAGTTGTTCAAGCCCAAGCAGATTGTGCTGGAGCAGTATTTTCACGAGATCTGGAAGCAGAGCGTCAACGTTTCAGCTGTCGCGCGTGCGCTCGCGTTGCGCTGTGGTCACCTGGACAAGGAACAGGCCATGCTGGCGGGGTTGCTGCATCAGATCGGCAAGTTGCCCATCCTGACGCTGGCCGAGCGCTTTCCGGAGCTTGCCCAGGACAAGGCAGTTCTGGATGGGCATCTGCGCAACCTGCACACGGTGATCGGGAAGCTGGTGCTGGAAAAATGGGATATGCCGCAAGCGCTGGTCAGCGTGGCTTCCGAATACCTGGACTTCAAGCGCGATTCAGGTCCACAAGCGGACTATGTCGACCTGGTGCAGATCGCTTTCGTGGAGAGCGAATTGCTGCGAAGTCCTCAATTGGCTCTGGAGATCGCCGACATGCCGGCGTTTCGCAAGTTGGGGCTGGATTCCGAGATCGAAGTCCTAGAGATCGAAGGCGTGGCCGAAAGCGTGCAGGAGTGCGAGCAGATTTTGCTGTGAGCCGTCCTTCTCGCACTGAGTGGGCGTGTGGTCTTCCGGGGCGACCGCAGCCGACAGGCGGGTCGTTCCTTCAACGCTGTTTGGAGTCATGACGCCAGGCGTGCCGGCATGATCTGCATTCTGGGTTCCTTGACGACCTTGAAAACCGCGATCGCCTGCGTGAGCTTTTCGGCCTGATTCTCCAGCGTTTCCGCGACCGAGGCGGATTCCTCCACCAGGGCGCTGTTCTGTTGCGTCACCTCATCCATCTGCTGCACCGCCCGGCTGATTTCCTCGATGCTGGCCGATTGCAGCGCACTGGAATTGTTGATCTCCGCCATGATCTGAGTCACCTGCGCGATCGCTGTTACCACCTCCTGCATGGTCTTCCCGGCCAGATTGACTTCCTTAGCGCCGTTGTGGGCTTCCTCCACCGATGCACTGATGAGATTCCGTATCTCCTTGGCCGCAGTGGCCGAGCGCTGCGCAAGGGTGCGCACTTCGCCGGCTACGACGGCGAACCCGCGGCCGTGATCTCCGGCGCGTGCGGCCTCGACAGCCGCATTCAGTGCCAGGATGTTGGTCTGGAAGGCGATGCCGTCGATGACGCCGATGATGTCTGCGATTCGGGTGGAGGCTTCCGTTACCTTGGTCATGGTCTCCACCGAGCGTTGCACGACTTCGCCCCCCTTTATGGCGATCTGCGTGGCCTCCCTTGCCAGTCGGTCCGCGTGGGCGGCGTGTTCGCTTTTCTCCTTGACCGAACTGGAAAGTTCTTCCAGGCTGGCGCTGGTTTCCTGGAGTGTGCCAGCCTGCTCCGACGTGCGTTGGGCCAAGTCGGCATTGCCGATGGCGAGTTCCTTGCTCGCACTCAAGACCAGGCTTTCACTTTCGATGATGTGCTGTACCAGTTCGGTCAGATGATCGACAGTTCCGTTGATGCCGTCCTTGGTCTTCCCCAACATGCCTGGGTATTGGCGGGTGACTTTCTGGGTCAGATCTCCTTGCGCCAGGCCGCCGGCCACCCGCATGAAGTCGGAGAGGCTGGCTTCGATCACTTCGCTGAGGCGATTGAGCAATTCAGAAAGGGTGCGGGCATATCCCCGCTTGTCATCCAGGTTTGAGCGGAGGCTGAAGTTGCCTTGCATGGCGGCGGCTTCCACCATGCCTTCGATTTCGATGATCATGCCGGACAGGGCACTAACTGTCTGACAGACGCCGCGCTGGGTCTGGCCGAAGGCGCCCGGGAATTCCTTGATGCTAGTTTGGGTGAGATCGCCCTCGGCCAAGCCCGCCGCGATGCGGGTCACGTCGTTCAGGGTGCTTTCCAGGGTGTCCAGAGACAGGTTGAAATCCTGCTTGAGTGCGTCCAGATCGCCGCTTGCTTCCGCTTCGACTCGCTGATCGAGGATGCCTTGCGCCAGTTCTTGCATGACCCGGCCGATGTCGTCCACGACCTTCTTGAGGGTACTCATGCCCTGGGTGGTCTGATCGACGGTGCGCTTGAATTCGCCCTGAACTTCAACGCTGACCCGGTGATTGAGTCTGCCCTGATCTAAGGCGCTGCTGAGTTCAAGGACGGCCTCCATGGCCTGTTGGACGCCGTCCGCGGCCACATTGACCGACTGCTTCATGTCCGCCAAGCGGCCTTTCATGCCGCCGGTGATCCGGTTGGACAGGTCGCCAACCATCAGGCAGTGCATCACGTGGCCGATTTCCGTGCATGCACTTTCCACATCGTCGAGCAAGGTGTTGAAGGCATAGCCGATTCTGCCCAGTTCGTCCTGACTCTCGACGGCCATGCGCTTGCTGAAATCGCCAGAACCCGCGACGCTTTCCACCACCTGTAGCATCCTTTCCAGGGAGCCTCGCAGGGACACGCTACCGAGCCAGTAGGCGAGGGCAGTGACTGTCAGGAGTCCGGTCGCGATCAAGACAGTGTCCCACCAGGCTTGGCTGCTTCCTGCCACAAGACTGGTATTTAGGGCCAGGGCTGACACCTCACTTGCTGCCATCAGGCCAAAGGCGCCGGCCAGCCGCACGCTCACGCTGACATTCTTCCAGCTGAAGCCAGAGCTGGCGCGGTAGATGGTATCGCGCAGGCGCTGCAACGACGCGACTGTGGCACGCGTGGCCGCGCTGAAGGGGGAGTCCTCGGCGCGCAACTGGGCGGCGCCGGACTCGACATTTCCCGTCGCAATCATCCCGCAGACATCTCCGGCACGGCGGTGAAATGCAGCATGATCGGCTACCAGCGCCCTGAATTCGGGCAGCTGCGCGTAGACCTTACCTTCCCCGTACAGCCATCTGCCCAAGGGGCACGCGTTGTCTTTGGCGGCTTCGGCTGGGTCGATGTCCGCTTTGCCCGCGGCAAAATCGTTGATCCGCATTCGCCAGCCGATGTGGCCGGTGATGGCTTTGTTGAGAAACTCCATGTGCTCTGCGTTCATGCTTCAGTCTCCATCGTGTGTTCGGTCCAGGGAAACTCGCTGGTTGCGGAGTTTCATCGTGACAGGCGAAATTCCAGTTTCATGTGCTCCGGCACGTGACCGATGATCGGGTCCAAACGGCGGTTAGGGCGGAGCTGGCGAGTGACGTGCTGCACACTGGGCATCGGCAGATGGCGCCAGTTAAGTATTAGAAAACGATCGTAAGCTGAATCTTACGTGCGCACATTTCCTTCTTTGTTTTGAGTAAATTGGGTTTCACGATAGCCGGAAGGTTTGTGCTGTCAACCTCGCATGGGCTCCACCAAGCCGACTCCCGTAACCTTTTATCGAATCATATACCTGAAGATTCAGCCATTTAGACGGTTTGTCCGGCGGCGCCGGGTTTACGCTGATCAGGTTGACCCGGTAATCGAGCAGCGGTGGTATCATGCCCAATTTGTTGACACCTCGCCAATTAAGCCATGCCAAATTCGTCTGCCTGCGCCCGCTTCCTACGCCTGGGCATTCTGACCATCGCTTCCATCTACCTCGTCATATTGGCGGGAAGTACTGTCCGCGCATCGGGGGCGGGCATGGGGTGCCCGGACTGGCCCACCTGCTTCGGCCAATGGATTCCTCCGACCGACGAAGCGCAACTGCCCGCTGATTACCATGCGGTTTACGCGGCGCGGGGCTACGCCGACACCAATTTCAATCCCGTCAAGACCTGGACTGAATACACCAATCGGCTCATCGGCGCCACGGCCGGCATCCTGATTTTCCTGACGCTGTTGCGTTCACGCGATTTTCTAAAGACCGACCCAGGAATTTTCTGGTGGTCACTGGCCGCCTTTCTGTTGATGGGCTTTCAGGGCTGGTTGGGGTCCGCGGTGGTGGCTAGCAATCTGCGGCCGGTGATGATCACCTTCCACATGTTGATGGCGTTCCTGATCCAGTGCATCTTGATCTATACGGTCACCCGCTCTCAGCGCGAGCGCCTTGCGACGGCGGGCGCCAGCGCATTGCCTGGCCGATTCCGGACGGTGTTGATCGCAGCAATCTCCATGACCTTGCTGCAGGTGGCCATGGGTACGCAGATTCGCGAATCGGTGGACCTCATTTCCATGGCTTTCGAGCAGGGCGAGCGGCATCTGTGGCGTGAGGAGTTCCCCGTCATCTTCTATGTCCACCGCTCTTTTTCGTCCGTCATCCTGTTCACCAACCTGTGGCTGGTCTGGAAGATTTTACGCACTGCAGGGGCCAGCATGCTGCTACGGCGTGTCGCCATGTCGCTGGCGGGCCTCGTTCTGGTGGCCATTTTGAGTGGGGTCACCCTGGATCGGCTGGGCTTTCCGGCCGCCGTGCAGCCCGTGCATTTGCTGCTCGCCAACCTGATCTTCGGCGCACAGTTCCTGTTGCTGATGATTTGCCGCTGGAGTGAGCGAGAGTTGGTCGCGGAACCCGACCTGGCGGCTGCAGGCAAGGGTTGAAACGGCGCTATCCTCGCGGGAGGCAGCGCTCAGTCGCAGCTTTTGAGTTCGGGTTGTGCTGTGTTTTGGCGGGCGGCCGGCAACCGGTCGATCATATCCTTCAATTCTTCAGGCTCACCCTCCCAGTGCAACTTGACCCATAGCGCGTGGGAGCGACTCATCCGAGGCACGATCTCCACGTTCAGGTTTTGCGCGAAGTAGCTCTTCTGCGCCAGTTCGGCTTTCTCCCGCGTCTGGTACAGGCCAAGGGAGATGGCCCCCGCCAATTCACCCTTGTCGAAAACCCACAATTCCTTGATGCCTTTGCTCATCAGCATAGTGCGGTTGAATTTGGCCGCGTCGACACTCTCCGCCTTGGGATAAAGCACCCAGAAGCCATCGGGCGTTTCCGCAAACCCCGCCACGACCTCGGCTTCGCCGACCTGCTCTTGCAGCAGGTCCTTGGCGCCACGGGCCTGACCTTCGCTTCGATAGGGACCCAGACGGTAGCAGAACGGGTCGGGAGGACGCGGAGTGGGCGAGGGCGATGCCTGTGTGGAGCGGCTGCGCGCTGGCGTGGTAGCCACCAGGGAAGGCTGTTCCAGCACCGCTTCCCCCTTGGCCAGAGGATCCGGCGAAAGGTGCGGCACTGCCGGCAGTTCGTCGATCAGCACGATACGTTCGGTATCGTCCGGCAGTTTGATTTCCACCGTGTCAAAACTCGACCTCTCGCGTCCCGCCCCGGTTTCCCAGAGGTAGAAGGCGATGTTGATCACCATCAACAGAAAGAAGAGATACTTCATGCAGCGTCCTCTGCTATGAGCACCAAACCGCGCAGAATCAGATCCGGCTCCATGACATAGGGGAAATTCAATTCATTGCTCACTGCTAGCGCATCGCCGCCGGTCAGGACAAGGCGCGGAACCGCGCCGAAGCGTGACTCCATGTGGCGGGCAAATCGTTCGACCAAGGCAGACGCCATGAGCAAGGTTCCGCTCTGAACCGCATCGGCGGTATTGCCGGCCGGTACAGCGTTCCGGCCCGGCGGCAGGCTGCTCAGGGCTGCGGTGCCCGCTCCAAGTGATTGTCGCATCAAACCCAGGCCCGGCGCTATCAGACCACCCAGATGGCGACCCTGCGCATCCATCGCGTCCAGGGTCAGCGCGGTGCCGCAATCGGCGATGCAAAACGGTTCCCGGTACAGTCCATGGGCAGCGATAAGTGCAACCCAACGATCCACGCCCAAGGCCTCCGGTTCCTCGTAGCCATTGATCACCCCGCAGGCGGCGCGCTGGGAGCGCACGAAGTGCGGGGTAAGCCCCCAAGTGCGCAGAGTCCAGTCTGACAGCGCGTTGGCTGTTTGATTACCGGCGACGTTGGAGACGAGGATGCGATCAGGCTTGGGCAGGCCGGCCCAAAGCCTCTGCAGATCCTGCTCCAGGCCGGCGCCACGACTGCAGAATGGGACCTCGGCCTGAATCCGTCCCTTATGCCCCAGCCCCCACTTGATTCGGCTGTTGCCGGCATCCACCAGCAACACCGGCTCAGCCTGCATCCAACCGGACCCGGACGTCACCGGAAGCAAAGGCCTTTTGCTCGCCATTTTCAAGACGCAGGATCAGCAGACCCAGCGGATCGATGCCTATTACCTCGCCGCGCACCGACACGCTTCCTTGATGCAATACGACGCGGCGGCCACGCATGCAGTGCAGGGCGTTCCACTGATCCAGGTAGGCGGCCAGCCCCGTGTCGGGGTAGCTTTGCAGCAAGTCCACCAATTCATTCAAGAGTGTGGCAGCCAGTCGATTGCGTCCAGGGGGGGGACCCGCGGCAACGGTGCGTAGATCGGTCCAGGCCTGGTCGATGCACATGCCGGTCTGTTGGGAAATCTGCACGTTGAGTCCGATGCCTATGACTGCCGCATGACGGCCGTGCGCTTCGCCGGATACTTCCAGCAATATGCCGCCCAGCTTGCGATCGTTCCAGAGCAGGTCATTGGGCCATTTCAGTCCGACGCCATGCACGCCGCAGGCGCTCAAGGCCCGCACGGTGGCGACGCCCACCGCCAGGCTCAGGCCGGTAAGTGAGGACGCATCATCGAAATGCCAGAGCAGCGAGAGACACAGGCTGCCCGCAAAAGGCGACAGCCAGTTGCGGCCGATGCGCCCCCGGCCACCGGTCTGCGCTTCGGCGATGCATACGCTACCGCAATCGGCGCCCTCGCGCGCCAGGGCTCCAAGACGGGTACTGGTGGAATCGATGCAGTCATGCAGTTCCAACAGCGGCAGGGCCGCGCGCGCTCTTGCGTTCAGGGCCGAGACTATGGCGTCGCGGTCCAGCAGTTCCATGGGCTGGCCCAGCCGGTAGCCCTTGCCGGGAATGGCATTCACGTCCAGGCCCAAATCACCCAGTTCGTGCACCAGCGACCAGATCGCCGTGCGGCTGAGGGCGAGATCTCTGGCGAGGGCCGCACCCGAATGAAACCGTCCGTCCGCCAGTTGGGTCAGCAGGGATTTCTGGACCGTCGAGAGTTGCATGCTGGGAATGCAGGCCGGGCTCTAATTGGACGCCTGATTGCGTTCACGCAACTGCCGGAGTTGCCGCTTCACCACGTGTCGAATCAACAGTTCGCGGTCCCGCTCGCGCAGGCCGATGAAATCCACGGCGACCTGGTACAATGAATGCGCCAAGGAGGCGGGTCGGCAGTAGACGACGCTGCCATAGGCAAGCACGCCGGCCAGGGTAGGTGGCAGCACCATCTTCAATTCCAGAACCCGGCCAATCTGAAATGGCAGTTCGCTTTCGAACGAGAGCCCAGAGGCGCTCAGGCTCACCTTGCGCGTAGGCTGTTCCATCAAATCCGTTTCGCTGGATAGCAGTGCCTTCGCCACCAGATCGATCTTTTGCTCGAGTAGGCGCAGGAAAGCGCCCACGTCCGGTACTTCCCGCTCGATGCGGCGCAAGAGCGGGCGCGATTCGGCGGTCAACAGGTCCATCTTCGAGGAGAGGGAAAAGGCGTCCAGATCCTGCTCCTGAAAGGCGCCATGTTCCGGCACGCTGTCCCGTGCGACTTCACGAAAGAACAGGATGACCTCATCCTCAATGCGAAAATAGCGACGACGCTCGCTTCCGGTGTCTTCCTGCATCGCTTCCTCCTGATTCTGGGGTGCCACGGTGTTCGTGTGCTTGTGTGTGCGGCCTAGTTCTGAGCCTTGTCCAGTTCGCGCAGACGGTTCAATTTCTCGCCTATCTTGATTTCCAGACCGCGAGGGGCTGGTTGGTAGTAATTTCGCGCCTGCATGCGATCCGGAAAATAATTCTCTCCCGCCGCGTAGGCCTCCGGTTCGTCGTGAGCGTAGCGGTAGGCCTTGCCGTAATCCAGTTCGCGCATCAATCGGGTCGGTGCGTTGCGCAGATGCAAGGGCACCTCCAGGCTCCCGGTCGTGCTGGCATCCTGCCGCGCCGCGTTGTAAGCCGCGTAGACTGCATTGCTCTTGGGCGCGCAGGCCAGGTATAGGACGGCCTGCGCCAGCGCCAGTTCGCCTTCCGGCGATCCCAGGCGCTCCTGCGTGTCCCAGGCGTTGAGCGCCAGCTGCAACGCCCTTGGATCGGCATTGCCGATGTCTTCGCTGGCGATGCGCACGATGCGGCGAGCCAGGTAGATGGGGTCGCAGCCGCCGTCCAGCATGCGGCAGAGCCAATAAAGCGCCGCGTCCGGGGCACTGCCCCGGACTGATTTGTGTAGCGCCGATATCTGATTGTAGAAATCCTCGCCCTGCTTGTCGAAGCGCCGCGCCGAGCCGCCTTCCAGGACCTGGCGAGCCAGTTCTTCGCTTACGGAGAGCCTGCTCCCGGCGTCGACGGTGGCCTGTTCAGCTTGCAGCAGGTCCAGGGTGATTTCCAGCAGGTTCAGCAGACGGCGCGCATCCCCGTCCGCGGCGTCGACATACCAGCGGCGCAGTTCCGACGGAAAATCCATATCCACGCCCAGACGCTCCGCTTCCAGGGCCAGGGCTCTCGCAGCCACTTTGCCCAGGTCATCCTCGCTGAGGCCTTTCAGGACATAGACGCGGGCACGGGAGAGCAGCGCGTTGTTCAGCTCGAAGGATGGGTTCTCCGTAGTGGCGCCGATGAAAAACACCGTACCATCCTCCACATGGGGCAAGAAGGCATCCTGCTGCGACTTGTTGAAGCGGTGGACCTCGTCCACAAACAAAAGGCTCCGGCGCTGCTCCTCCGCCTGCACCCGCCGAGCTTCGGCCACGGCCTCGCGTATCTCCTTCACACCGGAAAGAACGGCGGACAGGGTGAGAAAATGGGCGTCCGCGTGGTGGGCGATGAGGCGTGCCAAGGTGGTCTTGCCGGTGCCGGGCGGCCCCCACAGGATCATGGAGTGCAGGCGCCCCGCCTTGATCGCTTCGTACAGAGGTTTGCGCGGGGCGATCAGGTGAGACTGGCCGATATACTCATCGAGCATCCTCGGTCGCAGGCGGTCAGCCAACGGCCGGAAGGCTTCGTCCATGGCCGGGCTATTTTTCCTCGAAGACATCCACGCCGGCCGGTGCCTTGAAATCGAACAGCGCGGGGTCTTGGCGGCCCCCGATCTTGACATTGGAGAAATAGATGCGCGTCAACTGGCCGAAGTTGTCATTGAGTTCCATGCCGGCCAGGGTGTCCTGGTCCAGCCCGATGAGGACGTACTTGAAGCCGCTGTCTTCGTTTCGGGGCAGCAGCTTGATCCAGTAGAGGCCTTCGTCCATGCCGTGGCTCTCCACGCTGAAGTTCTTTTCCAGCGCCACGTCGCCACTGAGGAGCAGGGCGGGGGTGGAGCCGATGGCATCGTTGAGGCGCTTGGCGGTTACCTGTTCCAGGTCCACGTCGTAGAACCAGACTTTGCCGCCATTGGACACGATTTCCTGACGGTAGGGTTTCTGATAGTCCCAGCGGAATCGCCCTGGCCGCTGGAGATGAAATTCACCGCTGCTTTTCAGGCCCGGTACGCCCTTTTCGTTGATCACCACCTGGCTGAAGTCGGCCTTGAGGCTGGACGCTTTGGCCAGGAAGGCGTGCAGGCGCTTGAGGGCCTCCTCCTCGGCGCCCGCCGTGCCCGACCAGGCCAGGGATAACGCGACCAGGCAAGCAGCAAACGCGTGCCGAAGCGGGCCAGGTGTCAATTCGAATGGCTTCATAGGTTCCTTGCGAGGGTTTCCGCCTGGCCGGTGTAGGTCCGCGGTGTCAGTTCAAGCAGCCGCAGTTTGGCGTCGTCGGGGATGTCCAGGGTGGTGACGAAGGCCTTGAGTTCGTCCGGGGTCACCCGCTGACCGCGGGTCAGTTCTTTGAGCTTTTCGTAGGGGTTGGCGATGCCGTGCCGGCGCATGACCGTCTGGATGGGTTCCGCCAGCACCTCCCAGTTTGCATCCAAATCCGCCTCCAGCACCTGCGGGTTCAATTGCAGTTTGGAAAGGCCCTTGCGGGTGGAGTCCAGGGCGATGACCGTGTGGGCGATCCCCACGCCGATGTTGCGCAGGACCGTGGAGTCGGTCAAGTCCCGTTGCCAACGCGAGATGGGGAGCTTTTCCGCCAGATGGGCCATGAGAGCGTTGGCGATGCCCAGGTTGCCCTCGGAATTCTCGAAATCGATGGGGTTCACCTTGTGCGGCATGGTGGAGGACCCCACTTCACCGGCCACGGTTTTTTGCCGGAAGAAGCCCATGGAAATGTAGCCCCAGACATCGCGGTCGAAATCCAGCAAGGCCGTATTGAAGCGGCTCAGGGCATGGAAAAACTCGGCGATGTAGTCGTGCGGTTCGATCTGGATGGTGTAGGGGTTGAATTCCAGTCCCAGCGAGGCCACGAAGTCGCGGGCGAAGCGTGGCCAGTCCACTTCGGGATAGGCCACGCTGTGGGCATTGTAATTGCCCACAGCGCCGTTAATCTTGCCCAGCAATTCCACCGCGGCCAGACGCTCGCGCTGGCGCTGGAGGCGCGCCGCCACATTGGCGAATTCCTTGCCGACCGTGGTGGGCGTCGCCGGCTGGCCGTGGGTGCGCGAGAGCATGGGTTGCCCGGCGAACCCGTGCGCCATCCCGGTGATGACCTCGATCAGCCCGTCCATCTGCGGCAGCAGTACCGCGGCGCGGGCCTCGCGCAGCATCAGGGCGTAGGCGAGGTTGTTGATGTCCTCGGAGGTGCAGGCGAAATGAATGAACTCGCTGACGCGCACCAGTTCGGGCAAGCCGGCAATCCGCTCTTTGAGGAAGTATTCCACCGCCTTGACATCATGGTTGGTGGTCCGCTCGATCGCTTTTACGCGTTCGGCGTCGCTTTCAGAAAACTCCGTGATGATGGCTTCCAGGTGATGACTGGCCGCGTCGCCCAATAGCGGAACCTCGACGATGGCGGGTTCTCGGCTGAGCGCCTGCAACCAGCGGATTTCCACCAGTACACGGTAGCGGATCAGTCCGTATTCGCTGAGGATGGGGCGGAGCACGTCGACCTTGCCGGCATAGCGGCCGTCGACGGGTGAAAGGCTGGTCAAACTCATGATGGCTTGCGATTCTTTGACATTCGAATGGGCGTACGGGATGTATCTCAGGCGGCCTTCTCGATCACGCCGCCGCCGAGGCATTCATTACCCCGGTAGAAGACCACCGACTGGCCCGGCGTCACGGCCCGCTGGTGCTGCTCAAACCGGACCCGGCAGCGGCCAGTGTCCAGCGGTTCGACGATGCAAGCCTGGTCGGCTTGGCGATAGCGTGTTTTTGCCTTGCAGCTTAAGGGGCCTGCCGGTGCGCTGCCGTTAACCCAGTCAAGGGTACCGGCTTCCAGTTCCGTTGAAAACAGCAAAGGATGATCGTGGCCTTGCCCCACCAGCAGCACGTTCTGCTCCAGATCCTTGCGCAGCACGTACCACGCGTCCTGGCCGGCATCCTTGATGCCGCCGACACCGAAGCCGCGCCGCTGGCCCAGGGTGTAGTACATCAGGCCCTGATGGCGGCCCACGACCTGGCCATCGGGCGTGCGGATGTCGCCGGGCTGGGCAGGCAGGTAGCGTTGCAGGAATTCGCGAAAGCGCCGCTCGCCGATGAAGCAGATGCCGGTGCTGTCCTTTTTGCGGGCATTGTCGAAGCCGGCCTTCGCGGCGAGACGGCGCACTTCGGCTTTCTCCAAGCCGCCCAGAGGAAACAGTGTGCGTGACAACTGCGGTTGCCCCAGGGTGTAAATGAAGTAACTTTGGTCCTTGTTGGCGTCACAGCCCTTCAAGAGATGGAACCCGTCGTCGGTTTCTTCCACCCGGGCATAGTGGCCCGTGGCGATGAGGTCGGCGCCCAGGTCGCGGGCATAGTCCAGAAAGGCCTTGAACTTGATTTCCTTGTTACACAGGATATCCGGATTCGAGGTCCGTCCCGCCGCGTATTCCTGCAGAAAGATCTCAAACACATGGTCCCAGTATTCGGCGGCGAAATTGACGCTGTGCAGTTGGATGCCCAATCGGTCGCATACCTGCTGGGCATCGGCCAGGTCGGCCTTGGCCGTGCAGTACTCGGTCCCATCGTCCTCGTCCCAGTTCTTCATGAACAGGGCGCTGACTTCGTACCCCTGCTCCAGCAGCAGCAAGGCCGTGACGGACGAATCGACGCCGCCGGACATGCCGACGATCACCTTGCCGGGTCGGTTCACGGCAGTAGGGATTTGAGAAGCGCCATCGGATAGCGCTCTCCGGACAGGTAGTCCGCCAGTGCGCTGTGTACCAGGGGGCTGCGATGCCGCTGCGACTGCGCCGCCAGTTCCTCCGGCGTCAGCCAGATTGCCCTTTCGATGCCTTCATCCAGTTCCAGGTTCTCGCGCCGGCCGGCGACACCGCCGGCAAAGGTCACGCGCAGGAAACTGGTATGGGTCGTCGGATGTTGCCACAGGTAGACGCCCACCAAAAAGTCCGGCCTGAAGTCCCAGGCCGTTTCTTCCAGGGTTTCCCGCACGACCGCCTCCAGAAGCGTTTCGCCGTGCTCCACATGGCCCGCGGGCTGGTTGATCACCAGTTCGCCGTTGCGCAGCCGTTCCTCGACGAACAGAAAGCGTCCGTTCATTTCCGCGACGGCCGCGACCGTCAGGCGAGGGCGGTTGGCCGCATCGGAGTTTTGCTGTTTGTACATGGCACTAATGTTTTTCACCGCAGGTGTTGTCAATCGGGCCGCACTCACTAAGAATAACCGTACAATGCTGTAGGCCAATGAACGGGACATGGGAGCCGATCGATGCCGACCAATCTCAGCAACCTGGGAATTTCCGTCAAGCTGTTATTTTCCGGGTATTTGATGGTGATCGCAATTGGTTACGCCATGGCGATGGTGCAGATCCTGTTTACCCATGGCATGGCCGATGGCAAATTCGGTCTGTCCATCGAAGACGTGGTCTATAGCTATTACGGTAACCGCTCTGGCTCGCCGCTGGAAAGCAAGCTGAACGGATCCATGAAGGCCAACGCGCCGGACGATGTGCGATTCAAGATCATCCAGTGGGTTCGTGATGGCGCCGACAAGGGCGCCTATGACACGGAGATCAAGTCCCTGGTGGATACCCATTGCGTCGCCTGCCACAACGCGGAGGCCGGCGGGCTCCCCGATTTCAGCAAATTCGATAACCTGGAAAAGTATACCCGCTCAGACGAAGGCGCGACCTTCGCCTCGCTCACCCGGGTTTCGCATATCCACTTATTCGGCATCGCCTTCATCTTTATGTTCGTGGGCGGCATATTTTCCCTGTCGTCCGGCGTGCCGCTCAAATTGAAAGCCTCCGCCATCATCATGCCGTATATCTTCCTGATCATGGATATCACGTCCTGGTGGCTGACCAAGCTGAACCCGCATTTTGCCCTGCTGGTCATCGTGGGGGGCGGCGGATTGGCGATGGCCTTCGTGTTCATGTGGGTCGTGTCGATGTATGAGATGTGGGTGCTGCCCACGCGTCTGCCGTTTCCCGATCGGCGTGACGCCATACGCCGTAACTGATGCCAAAGGTTTGAATCAGGGAGGTTTCAGGGAACGGCGAGTTGCATTTCGCGGTCTTACACTCGTCAGTTTCCGGGTGCTATAGTAAATCATCGTCACAGCGAATTCGTATCAACGAGGAATTGATGTCTCAAGACCCTGAACACAAACTCAATGATGAGCTTGAGGTACAGGAAGCTGAGCCGCAGTTGAAGCGGCCGCCGCTGTTCAAGGTGATTCTTCTGAACGACGACTTTACCCCCATGGACTTCGTCGTGATGGTGCTAAGGAACTTTTTTGGAATGAGCGAGGAGAAAGCCACTCAGGTCATGTTGCATGTCCACACCCGCGGTATCGGTGTTTGCGGCGTGTTCTCCAAGGACGTGGCAGAAACCAAGGTCAGGTTGGTCAATGATTTTTCCCGAAAACATCAGCATCCATTGATGTGTACGATGGAAGAGGCCTAGTCGGACACCACTATGTTAAGCAAAGAACTCGAAAACTCGCTCAACGCCGCTTTTCGCACCGCCTACGAGAAACGGCACGAATTCATTACCGTGGAGCATCTGCTGCTGGCCATGCTCGACAATGTGGCCGCCCTGGAGGTCCTGCGGGCCTGCGGCTGCAACATCGACACCCTGCGCAAGGAACTGACCGAGTTCCTGGACGAGACCACGCCTTTGATTCCTGCCGGGGTCAAGCGTGACACCCAGCCGACGCTCGGGTTTCAGCGGGTGCTGCAGCGCGCCGCGTTTCACGTGCAGTCCTCCGGCAAGAAGGAGGTCACCGGCGCCAACGTGCTGGTGGCGATCTTCAGCGAGCAGGATTCGCAAGCGGTGTATCTGCTCAACAAGCAGGACATCACCCGTCTGGACATCGTCAATTACATCTCGCACGGAATTTCCAAGGTACGGGAAGAAAGCGAGCCGGCTGCGCGCAATACCGCTGCCGAAGGCGAGGAGGCGGAAGCCGGCATTTCCGCCAATCCCTTGGAGAAATTCGCCGCGAACCTCAATGACCTGGCTCGCAAGGGCAAGATCGATCCGCTCATCGGCCGCAAGGAGGAGATCGAGCGCACCATCCAGGTGCTGTGCCGCAGGCGCAAGAACAATCCCTTGCTCGTAGGAGAGGCCGGGGTTGGCAAGACCGCCATCGCCGAGGGCCTGGCCAAGAAGATCGTTGAAGGCGAGGTGCCCGAGATTCTCCGTGACAGTGTTATCTATGCCCTGGACCTGGGTTCCCTGGTTGCTGGCACCAAATACCGCGGTGATTTCGAGAAGCGCCTGAAGAGCCTGCTGGCCCAATTGAAGAAAGAGGCCAACTCCATCCTGTTCATCGACGAGATCCATACCATCATCGGGGCGGGCTCGGCTTCCGGCGGCGTGATGGATGCTTCCAACCTGATCAAGCCGGTATTGGCTTCGGGGGAGCTACGCTGCATCGGCTCGACGACTTACCAGGAATATCGCGGGATCTTCGAGAAGGACCGGGCCCTGGCGCGGCGCTTTCAGAAGATCGATATCCATGAGCCCAGCGTGGACGAAACCTATCAGATCCTCAAGGGCCTGAAATCCCGTTTCGAGAAGCACCATGAAGTGAAATATTCGCTGGCTGCGCTGCGCACCGCGGCGGAGCTTTCCAGCCGTTACATCAACGACCGGCATCTGCCAGACAAGGCGATCGACGTGATCGACGAGGCAGGGGCCTGCCAGCGGCTGTTGCCGGTTTCCAAGCGCCGAAAGCTGATCGGCACCCTGGAGATCGAAGATATCGTCGCCAAGATCGCGCGGATTCCGCCCAAGACCATTTCCACCAACGACCGCGATAAGCTCAAGGATCTGGACAAGAACCTGAGAATGCTGGTGTTTGGGCAGGACGAGGCCATCACCGCCCTGGGTTCGGCCATCAAGCTCTCTCGGGCGGGGCTGCGGGAATCCCAGAAGCCGATAGGCTCTTTCCTCTTCGCGGGACCCACCGGTGTCGGCAAGACGGAAGTGAGCCGTCAACTGGCCAAGGTGCTGGGCATTGAATTGATCCGTTTCGACATGTCGGAATACATGGAGCGTCACACCGTCTCCCGTCTGATCGGCGCGCCGCCGGGCTATGTAGGGTTTGATCAGGGAGGCCTGTTGACCGAGGCCATCGCCAAACAGCCGCACGCCGTTCTGTTGCTGGACGAAATCGAGAAAGCCCATCCGGATGTCTTCAATCTGCTGCTGCAGGTGATGGACCACGGCACGCTCACGGATAACAACGGGCGCAAGGCGGATTTCCGCAACGTGGTGCTGATCATGACCACCAACGCCGGCGCCACGGACAGCGACCGTCCATCCATGGGCTTCACCCAGCAAGATCATTCCACCGACAGCATGAAGGCCATCGAGCGCCTGTTTGCTCCGGAGTTCCGCAACCGCTTGGATGCCATTATCCAGTTCAAGGCGTTGAACATGGATATCATCCGGCAGGTGGTGGACAAGTTCGTGTTCGAACTGGAATCGCAGCTTGCGGAGAAGCATGTCTCCCTAGCGCTCGAGGCTGATGCGCGCGAGTGGCTGGCGCAACATGGCTGTGACGCCAAGATGGGCGCGCGGCCCATGGCGCGGGTTATTCAGGAGAACATCAAGAAGCCGCTGGCGGAAGAGATCCTGTTCGGCAAGCTGGCCAGCGGCGGCATGGTCCGAATCAGTGTGGTGGATGACAGGCTCTCGTTTTCCATCGTGGGTACACGGGAGCAGACCCTGGAGGAACCGGCCTGAGTGCCGGCGCGGGGCGGTCTTATCGCTAGCGCTGGCGGAAGGTAATCCGGCCTTTGCTAAGATCGTAAGGGGTCATTTCGACTTTCACGCGGTCCCCGGTAAGGATGCGGATGTAATGTTTGCGCATTTTTCCTGAGATATGGGCGATGATGACATGCCCGTTATCCAGTTCCACCCTGAACATGGTATTGGGCAAGGTTTCGATGACCTTGCCTTCCATCTCGATCTGATCTTCTTTTGACATAACCTCTCTCAGACGAATGACTTTGACGAGCGCTCGCGAACGGTTCGGGAGCAGCGGAATTATCCGCGCGATCATACCATATCAGCCCGGAATCTTCTCGCCTTTTTCGTATTCGAGCCACTGCCCCTCCACCAGCGCCTGTATGGGCCGGTACTGGTCCTTGTACCGCATTTTGCGGCAGGCGGCAATCCAATAGCCCAGGTAAACCCAGTCCAGGCGAAGACGCTGCGCCTCCTCGATCTGCCAGAGCACGGCATGGACGCCCAGGCTGCGCGATTCATGGATGGGGTCAAAATAGGTATAGACGGCGGAGAGGCCCCGCTCCAGCCGGTCAACCACAGCGACGGCCAACAAGTCTGTGTCCTCCCTGAACTCGACGAAAACCGTGTCAGACCAGTCGCTGGCGACGAAGTCCATATACTGGGCGGGATCGCCGTCCCCCATGTCGCCGTCCCCATGGCGGCTCTGTAAATAGCGTTTATACAGTTGAAAGTGCTCGTCAAGAAACGCCGCAGGTTGAACCGCCACATGCAGGTCCTTATTACGCCTCGCGACCCGGGACTGATTGCGGTTTGGCGCAAACCGCGCTGCCGGAACCCGCACTGGCGTGCAGGCGCGACAGGGGCCGCAATAGGGGCGGTAGACCATATCTCCGCTACGCCGGAAACCCAAATCGGCCAGCGTGGAATACAGGCCGACGTCCATGCGGCGGTGGGGATCGATGAACGCGAATTGTGCCTCGCGTTCTGCCAGGTAGGAACAGTCGTGCGGCGGGGCCAGGAACAGGGGGATGTGTTTCACGGAAACTCGGCGGCACAACGCCAGGCCTCGGGCGATGGCGGCTGCCCGCAGTATTGGTCCAACAGCCGGATGAATTCACTGCGCGGAATTTCCCGAGCACCGAGGCTGGCCAGATGATCGGTGTAAACCTGGCAGTCGATCAGGACAAAGCCCCAGGATTTCAGGCAGTGGACCGCGTAGGCGAAGGCCGCTTTTGACGCGTCGCTGACCCGATGGAACATGGATTCGCCAAAGAATACGCGCCCGATGGCTACGCCATAGAGCCCTCCTACCAGCCGGTCGCCCTGCCATGACTCGAAGGAATGGGCGAAGCCCAGGCGATGGAAATCGAGATAGGCGCGGCGCACCTCGGGAACGATCCACGTGCCGGTAGCATAAGCGCGCGGTTCGGCGCATGCCTCCAGCACGGGTTCGAAGCATCGGTTGAAGCTGAAGGCGAAGTCGCCCCGGCGCAGGCTCTTGCGCAGACTCCGGGAAATTCTGATGTGATCCGGGGCGAGGACCAGACGCGGGTCCGGCGACCACCACAGGATGGGCTCGCCCTCGCCGTACCACGGAAAGATGCCTCTGCGATAGGCATTCTCCAGACGCCGCGGGGACAGGCAACCGCCCACGGCGAGCAGCCCGTTAGGCTCGTCCAGTGCCTGATCCACGTCAGGAAACGGCTGATTGCGGTCGTGGCGATTAAGTATGGTCAGCATGGTTCAAGCGTCAGAACAGCCAGGGCATGACTTCGCTACGACCCTTCTGGTGAGCTTGAATGACGTTGAGGGATCTGCTGCGGGCACTGGGCGGGCTTACGCTCTGAAGTTCAAAGCCGAATTCTAAACTGAAATTTACCCCTAGAGTTGCCTTGTCGAAAGGAAACCGCCCGTTCCGAGCGGCATGGATAGGGTGGCTCGGATTTGCTAAGGTAAAAGGAGTGCCAAAGGCGCGGCGAGGTCGGCTTGGGTCGTGCGGTGCGCTTCGCCCGCTGGCGGAAAAAAACCAAAGTCTGTCATTCGGCTTTCCTCGCGCAATTCGGCCCGCTCCCAGCTAATCAAGAAAGTGACCATGAACATTTCGCGCATTCTAGGCACCATCGACAAACAGCTCTATTTCCTGGGGCTTCGCTCCTTGGCCGGCTTGACCTTGCCAAACTTTCTGGGGATCGGTTTTCCCAAGGCTGGCACAACCTGGCTGTACGAAAATCTGCGCAAGCACCCCGACGTTTACATGAGCCATCCCAAGGAACTGAACTATTTCACTAAGGGTTATGCAGAGCCGCTGAGCAGCTATGCCGAGAAATTTCGGGAGGGTGCCGGAAAGGTCTGCGGCGAGATTTCGCCAGGCTACGCCTACCTGCCCTGCAACAGACTGAGCGAAGTCAAGCGCATTGTACCGAACGCCAAGCTCATCCTCATGCTGCGGAATCCTATAGAACAGCAATGGTCGCACGCGGTACACGATCTGGCCTATTGCCAGGGCCGACCCATTGAGTCGGTTCCTGCGGAGGAATGGCGCGCGCGTTTTGAAAAGTCGGCGATTTATCAATCGGGTGGAATGTCCAGGATCGTTGACCGCTGGACGTCGGCCTTTGGACAGGAGCAAGTGCTGATCGGATTTTATGAAGACGTTTCACAGCAGCCTATGGAATTGCTGAAGCGCGTGTTCCGGCACATTGGCGTTACTACCGACCTTGACTGGGATACCCTCCCGTATGCGGCGGTGATTCTTCCCCCGGCCAAGCCTGAGTTCCGCGATGAGGATCAGGGCCGTGGCGTGGTGGCATCGAATCACGTTAATTCCAGCGCACTGATGCCCGCGCACTGCCATGAACTGCTCATGGAAATGTACGAGGCTGATCTACGGGAGCTTCAACGGCGATTTGGCGAGCGTGTGTCGCCGTGGCTGCAGTTCTGACTGGGTTGAGAGTGCAGGGCGTAAATAAGAGACTCTGGGAGCAGGAGATGGAGCGCATGAGACAGAAGTTTCACAAGAGTCGGCTGATTTGTTTGCTCCTCGGTTTGGCGAGTGAATCTAGTCTGGCTGCGATTGCTTTCGAGGATGTGACGGAGCAGGCCGGCATACGTTACGAAGGCTTCAGCTACGCTGCCGCTTGGGGAGACTTTAACGGGGACGGCTGGCCAGACTTATGGGCGGGGAACCACGAAAACGAAGCCAACCTATTTGTTAACCAGCGTGACGGCAGATTCAGGGATGAAGTTCGCTCAGTGGTAACAGCCGACCTAACCGCGGACAAGCATGCTGCCGCGTGGGCTGATTTCGACAACGATGGCGACCAGGATCTCATGCAGACGGTGGGAGCGGTTTCCGGCACGGGGCAAGGTCCTAAACAGCTGATGGTCAACGACCGCGGAATGAGTTTGCGCGACGAGGCTTCGAAATTGGGCGTCGATTGGCCTCTGGGACGTGGGCGCAACGTCTTGTGGTTCGACGCAGATGTTGACGGGCGGCTGGACCTGCTTCTGTTGAATGCACCGCGCCCCGACGGGCAAGGCGCAACGGTATTGCTGCAGCAAAGGCAGGAAGGATTTCAAGCCGCAAATGAAAAGTTCGGCCTCGCTTTAGATGCAAGGAAGTACAACAAAATAAGGGATATGTTTGTCAACCTCCTGCATTGGCGTTGGCACATGCCGCGGTATGTGGGCAGTTCTGAGCCGTTTGCCCAGATTGCGGGTTTGTCAGCAGGCCATCTTCCCGATCTGGCTGCTTATGGCTGGCAGTCTCGATTTTATGCTCTGGGGAAAATTCCCTTTGACGACATAACCGATAAATTTCAGGTGGATCTAGCAGGAAGCATCACCGATGCAGCCATTGCCGATTTTAATGGGGATGGCCGACTGGATTTATTCTTTACCCATGGCAATGAGTGGCCCCAGTGGAGTCAACCTCATCACAACGAATTGTGGCTATCGCTCTCCGGCCCGAGACGCCAGGCTTACGAAGAACTGAGTTTCCACAACAAAGGCCCAATACGGCTGCGACTCCAGCCTTACGAGTTGGATCTCGGCAAGGTTTTTATCGGTCCCAAGCGCCAGCATCCCGAAAAATTGGATTTCTCTTTGGGGCCTGAGGATTTCGAGGGAGAGTTAGTTGCGCCAGCTGACAGGGGGAAAACGGGCAGCATCGCCATCTCGTATGACGCCGCTAGGCAATTATGGACGGTGCGTTGCGCAATGCTGAACGTCGGTCTGATAGTACAGGCGGACGATGCTCTCGAGGTGGTGGGATCTAGCGGTTTTGAAGCTCCCGGTGGGATGGTGCCTTTCAGTATGGTAATCAAGGGCGAGAGTGGTTACCAGCGGGCCGATTTGCCATCTTCGTCTTCGGATCATTCATGTTTGTCAGCGGTGGCCGCGGACTTCGATAATGATATGGACGTTGACCTTTATGCAGTCTGTACGGGGCCGGCGCGGCAAGAACCGAATTTGCTCCTGGAGAATGATGGTAAAGGACACTTCACTAGCGTACCGGGTGCCGGTGGCGCGGAAGGTGGCGAAAAAGGGCGTGGCGATGTCGCTCTGGCTGCCGACTACGACCGTGACGGTTTTCTCGATCTGTTTGTCGCTAACGGGGCTGATAAGGCGTCGCCTCTCATGGTTCCTGGTCCGGACCGCTTATTTCGAAATCGCAGCAATGGCAATCACTGGATCGAATTGGACTTGCAGGGCCGCAGTTCCAACCGCGATGGCATAGGCAGTCACGTCGAAGTGCATGCCGGTGGGGTGGTTCAAATGCGGGACCAGGGGGGGGGTATTCACCGGTTTGCCCAAGACCACCAGCGTCTGCACTTTGGCCTCGCAGGCAACACCCACATCGACCGACTGACCGTGCGCTGGCCGAGCGGAATCGTGCAAGAGCTCAAAGGTTTGGGGGTCGACAGAGTGATGACGGTTGTGGAACCTGCCGCTCCCTGAGTTACTTGTCGGCTGGCTAGTTCGCACAATCCCATTTCCATGACGCGTCCCTTGTCGTGATTCGCAGGGCTGTTCATGGGATAATGCTGTAATTTTAACCACATTGCATCGCACATGGCCCAATACATCTACACCATGAACAGGGTAGGGAAGGTGGTCCCGCCCAAGCGCGAAATCCTGCGCGACATCTCCCTGTCCTTTTTCCCCGGCGCCAAGATCGGCGTGCTGGGACTCAACGGCTCCGGCAAATCAACCTTGCTCCGCATCATGGCCGGCGTGGATACCGAGTTTAACGGCGAGGCACGCCCGCAACCCGGGATCAAGATCGGCTATTTGCCGCAGGAACCCCAACTCGACCCCAACAAAACTGTGCGCGGGAATGTGGAAGAGGCGGTGCAAGCGGTCAAGGACAAGCTGGCCGAACTCGATGCGGTCTATGCCGCCTACGCAGACCCCGACGCGGATTTCGATGCCCTAGCCGCCAAGCAGGCGGAACTGGAGGCCTTCATCGAGGCGGCCGGGGGGCATGAACTGGACCGCACCCTGGAGATCGCCGCCGATGCCCTTCGGCTGCCTGACTGGGACGCGGATGTGACCAAGCTCTCCGGTGGCGAGCGCCGCCGCGTGGCCTTGTGCCGGTTGCTGCTTTCCAGCCCGGACATGCTGCTGTTGGACGAGCCCACCAACCACCTCGACGCTGAATCGGTCGCCTGGCTGGAGCGCTTCCTGCACGATTTCAAGGGAACGGTCATCGCCGTTACCCATGACCGCTACTTCCTCGACAATGTAGCCGGCTGGATTCTGGAGTTGGACCGCGGGCATGGCATCCCCTGGGAAGGCAATTACTCCTCCTGGCTTGAACAGAAGGAGAAACGCCTGGAGATTGAGGAGAAACAGGAGTCCGCCCGGCAGAAAGCCATGAAGGCGGAACTGGAATGGGTCCGTTCCAACCCCAAGGGCCGCCATGCCAAGAGCAAGGCGCGCCTGTCGCGCTTCGAGGAACTGTCCTCGAAGGAAACCCAGGCCCGCAATGAAACCAAGGAAATCTACATTCCTCCAGGCCCCAGGCTGGGCGATGTGGTGCTGGAAGCAGAGGGTATCCGCAAGGGTTTCAGCGACCGCCTGTTGATCGAAGACCTGAGTTTTCGGCTGCCGCCCGGCGGCATCGTCGGCATCATCGGTCCCAACGGCGCCGGCAAGACCACCCTGTTCCGCATGATGGCCGGTATCGAACAACCGGACGGCGGTTCCATTCGGGTAGGCGAGACGGTGAAGATTGCCCATGTGGATCAGATGCGCGACCAACTGGACGACAAGAAGACCGTATGGGAAGAGATCTCAGACGGTCTGGACATGATCACCGTCGGAGCCTACCAGACGCCGTCGCGGGCCTACTGCGGCCGCTTCAATTTCAAGGGGTCCGACCAGCAGAAGCGCATCGGCGACCTCTCCGGCGGCGAGCGCAACCGTGTCCACCTGGCCAAGCTGTTGCGCAGCGGCGGCAACGTCCTGCTGCTGGACGAACCCACCAACGACCTGGACGTGGAAACCCTGCGTGCCCTCGAAGAGGCGCTGCTGGACTTCCCCGGCTGCGCCGTGGTTATCTCCCATGACCGCTGGTTCCTGGACCGCATCGCCACCCACATGCTCGCCTTCGAGGGTGA
Source organism: Methyloterricola oryzae (assembly GCF_000934725.1). Lineage (NCBI taxonomy): Bacteria > Pseudomonadati > Pseudomonadota > Gammaproteobacteria > Methylococcales > Methylococcaceae > Methyloterricola > Methyloterricola oryzae. The sequence goes on along the minus strand of NZ_JYNS01000008.1, from coordinate 29,238 downwards.
CAGCAAGGTGGTCTGGTTCGAAGGCAACTACGCCGACTACGAGGCGGATCGCCACCGCCGCCTGGGCACCGATGCCGACACCCCGCACCGCATCAAGTACCGCAAGCTGCAGGCGTAAGAAGGCAAGGCGCCGTGCCTGGACTGAGTTCAGGCGGCGGCGATCAGGCGCTTGTAGGCTTCCTGGGCGCCAGCCTTCACGGCTGAGCGCGTCTCGAGCAGCAAGATGCAGCGTAGAGCCAGATCAAATGAGCGATAGCAATGGTGCGCGATCAGCGCCAGGTGCTTGAGTTGCTCGTCACTTAGGTTGTCCGGGCGGCTGAAGTCGCGCACATACACCATATCGGCTTCCAGAAGCTGATTCGTGCCGCCTGCGACACCCATTCCAGGTTGCCAGGGCGCAATGGCCCAGTGCTTGACGGCGGCGAAGGTATGGGGGATGAACCCTTGAGCGCGCAGCTCCAGGTCGATTTCGCCGAGGCTCGGCTGGTTCTGATAGAGGTTCACGAACGAAACTTCCACCTGGACGGCGACCGCCTCTGACAGTTTCCGAATTCCATTTTGGAACACCGCCAACTCGCCTCCCTGTATGTCAATCTTGAGAAAGTCCATGTGCTCGATTTCCGCGATGTCATCGAGTCGGCAGGTCTGGATGGGCGCGCGGGCGGTGACCTCCCCAAACGACTCAAAGGGTTCGAACAGCGCAAGGCGCGCCGCATCGGGTTCCAGGCAGCTGGTCATTCCCGAGGCCCGGCAGATGTGGAGCATGTGCTCTGCGCCGTCGCCCACCGCATAAGGGAGATAGCGATCATGGGGCCCCTGACGGCGTTGCAGCTCTGCCAGCGCCTCCGCCTGCGGCTCGAACCCGGTAACTTCGCAGATGCCAGCCAGCAGCATGGGGCGGTAGGGCGGTTCGCCATCGATCGGGTTCGCCCCGATATCGACGACGTGAGTCTTGCGCGTTGGGGCGAGCAGTGAATAGAGATCCTGACGCGCCGGTTCAATGGCCGAAGGCGCAGGTTGGAGGGGAATGCCCAGCTTGTCCCGGGCGAAAGCGTCGTTGCGCAGAATGCGCGCCTTGTCAGCCTCCGGCAGGCATGGACAGTTCAAGGCTTTCACGCAGGCCTCGTGGGACTCCCGGTAATGACCAGCCCAATAGGCATTGACGGCGAATTCGTCGAGCAGGCCGTAGTCGTAGATCCAGTTCTCCACGAACAGGCCGATCGACGGCGGCGAAAGCCAGAGGCCTGTTTTGGCCAACTCGTATCCCCTAGCAAAGTATCCTTTCTCCCGGCATAAGCGGGCCGCGCCGTGCAGGGCTTCCGCGCGGGCCGGCTGCGCTTGATGTGCTGTAAGGTATGCCTGGATGACGGCTTCATCATCATGACCCAGGCTCTGCATGAGCTGCGCCGCCTGGTAAAAGCTGATGAAAACCTCTTCCTGCCAGAAGCCGAGCCGGCTGCGTTGCAGGTAGTGGTCCAGTGCCTCCTGGCGCCGCCCGGCATCCCGGTAGCTTTGCGCCAGGTAAAACGTATAGCGCGACCGCATGAACGGGTCCTGCTCTTCGTCGAGGGCCTTCCGCAAGACGGTGATGTCGGATTGATACTTCAGTGGATTTTTGTTCCTGGCGCTGTCCTGGATTTGTTCCGCATGGAAGCCCGTCACCGTGCCCCTTGTCAGGCCAGGCGGAGTTTCTAGAAATTCGTGCAGAACACCGCGGAAACGAAACGGATGCCGGTTGCTGAACAACCAGGGCAGATGGTAGCTGACGGAGCCATGCCGTAGCGGTAGGTCGTAGTAGTCGGACACGAGGTTCGACTTGAAGGCGGCGCTGTCGAAGTCCTCCCGGAAACGCAGAATGTTGTCGGCGTCGATCATCAGGCCATAGTCGACAGAGGCTTCCTCGCGCAAACGGGCCAGGGCGAAGCTGCGGTTATGGGCGAAATCGCGCCAGGGTTCCTCGATCACGGTCCCTGGAATCTTGTGCTCTTGGAGGAAATCCAGCACGACTTGCTGCGTGCCGTCCGCCGAGCCGGTATCGACCACCAGCACATGGTCGATAAGGGGCAGGGCATGGCTCAGGCAGCGGCGGATGATATGGGCTTCGTCCTTGACGATCATGCACAGGGCGATTTTCTTCACGGTGTTTTCATTGAGCGTGCGCGGTCGATTCTGTGGAAGCCGTATTAGCGCGCAAGCACTTGCGCACAGCGCCTTTGCGGCTTCATGCTTGATTATGGCTGACTCCTCCGCTTTTCGCGGCGGCCGTCGCAGGGTTCGCCGGGGTGGGCCAATCAGCCGGGCTGCCGCGGGGGCACTGTGGCCCCCGGGACTTCAGCGGGTATGCCGGATCAATCGAGAAGTTTCAGGGTTACCTGGGCGCCGACGCCAGGCGCCAGGGTCATGACGAAGGGCGTTGCGGAGTTGTTGCGAAGCGTGATCACATCCCCCGCCGCCAGGGTCAGCATCGCGTGACCTTCCACCATGCCAACTGCGACCAGCATGGTGACCGGCGTGGAAGCGTCCACCGTGCCGTTGACGGCGATAGCTAACTGCGCGCCAACGCCGGCAGTGATGGAGACCGAATACTCGACCTCGTAGGTGCCAGCGGCCGGCACCGTGATCGTTGTCAACCCAGGCGTGTGGCTCACGCCTGTCAGCGGTCCATTGTTGCTCAAGGGCACATCGGCGCCACCGACGACGGTGGAGTCGGCAATGGTGGCCAGTTCATACGTATATCCGAAGTCGGAGATGCCGGCGGCGCCAGTAGCTCCGGTGGCGCCGGTTGCTCCCGTGGCTCCGGTGGCTCCGGTGGCGCCGGTAGCCCCTGTGGCTCCTGTTGCGCCGGTCGCCCCCGTGGCACCGGTCGCGCCGGGAAGTCCGGGAAGGCCCTGCGGCCCGGTTGCTCCTGTCGGGCCGACGGGACCCGTCGCTCCACTGGCACCCGCAGGGCCAGTGGCACCGGTGGCACCGGCAGGTCCGGTTGCTCCCGTGGCGCCCGCGATCGAACCAGTGTCCGAGAATGATGTGCCATTCCATACATAGCCATGGCCGTTGTCCTGGCTGATGTACAAGTCCCCTGTGGTGTTATCCGATTGCGGCAGATCGGTGGTGTTGGTGACCACGCCCTTGATGGCGAGGCCGGTGGCCGCCAGCACCCTCCAGACGCCGGCATCGCTGTCGGGCGCGACGCCTTGCACCCTGCCCTTGGTGCTCAGGTATAAGGCATTTTTGTAGCGAACTACCGCGCCGCGACCGTAGGTCTTGTCGGCGGACCAGTCATTGCGGTAGCGCATGTGGATGGCGGCTTCGGAGCTTGCGGCGAACGTCAGTCCGATGGCCAGTGCCAGTGCGGAGGGTTTGATGAGGCGATGACGGTTCATATGTTTTCTCAGATTCTAGGGACAGGTCGAGTTCCGCGGAGATGAGGGCACGCGATCAGCGTGTCTTCACCAACGACGCCGAAAGCGTAGTCGGAACTCTGTTGAATACAAGGAAATGCCCTATGAGTCGTGCGAGCAGATTGAAAGTAGTTCTGCGCTGTACTCAGGATTTAAACTGGCGCGGTACCGGTGAAAATCTGCTTTGGCATACCGTCGCGGAGCGGTTGACGACGGATTTTTGACTACTACACTGATAGCCGGCGATGGGTTGCCTTTGAAGCCGCCAGCTTTTCGGCGTCGCCGGTACGGCATGTTCGTACCGTCGCTCTCTCAGCCCGTTTTGCCCGTTCGCATGATGGAGATTCCCGGTATGTTCACAGGAGAATGAGCGCAATGGCCCTCCCCCGTCGCGTTTTGCTGATTGGAGAAGACCTGGAGCTTTGCCGGGACATCGAACGCATCCTTCGCTTCGTCGACTGCGAAGTGATCACCGCCTCGCCGCGGGACGTGCCGGCTGAAGCGTCCGGGGCCGCCTGCACGGCCGTATTCCTGGCGGTGAAGACAGTGGAGGAGGATGTGCTGGTGCATTTCGCTGAGCTGCACCGGCACGTCCCGCTGGTCCTGGTTCAGGACCCCGACGATCCCAATCCGCTGTGCGCCCGGCTGCAGACCCTGGCGGCGGCCAAGTTGGACTGGCCCTGCAACTATCCCGCCTTGGCTCAATGTTTCGAGGGCCTGAGCCAGCCCTCGGGCACCCCGCCGGTGCGCTCCCCCGAGCTGTTCCGCAGCCTTGCCGGGGAAAGCCCGGCCATCCAGCGCACGCGCAAGCTGATTCAACAGGTGGCGCCTTCCGACGCAACGGTGCTGGTTTTGGGCGAGTCGGGCACCGGCAAGGAAGTGATCGCCCGCAATCTGCATTACTATTCCCCCCGTCGCCAGAGGCCCTTCGTGCCGGTCAATTGCGGAGCGATACCCAGCGAGCTTTTGGAGAGCGAACTGTTTGGGCATGAGAAAGGCGCTTTCACCGGCGCCTTGAGCGCACGCCAGGGTCGCTTCGAAATGGCCGAGGGTGGCACCTTGTTCCTGGATGAGATTGGCGACATGCCGCTGTCCATGCAGGTCAAGCTCTTGCGTGTTTTGCAGGAGCGTACCTTCGAGCGGGTCGGCAGTAACAAGACCATGCAATGCGATGTGCGCATCGTTGCCGCGACCCATCGCAACCTGGACGAAGAGATCCGGCAGAATCGCTTCCGCGAGGATCTCTATTACCGCCTCAACGTCTTTCCCATCGAAGTGCCGGCTCTGCGTGAGCGGGTGGAGGATATACCGGTGCTGGTGGAGGATCTCACGTCCCGCCTCAAAGCCGAGAAGAAATGCACGATCCGCGTCAGCGCCGCGGCGTTGCGCTTGATGCAGAAGCACCACTGGCCGGGCAATGTGCGCGAGTTGTCCAACCTGATCGAGCGCTTGGCCATCCTGTTTCCCAATGGCACGGTTGAAGCCAGGGATCTGCCGGAAAAGTTCCAGCGACACGCACCCGCCTCGCTGGACGAAGAGGGCCGGTTGGAGAACGCGGCCTCGGCGGATGAGGAAAGTGCGTTCACGATGCCACAACGCGCCAGCGATGCCATCGGCGCCTCCCCGCGCCTGCCGGAGGATGGACTGGACTTGCGCGAACACTTGAATCAACTCGAATGCGAGTTGATCAAGCAAGCCCTGGATGAGTGCAATGGCGTGGTCGCGCACGCCGCCAACCTGTTGCGCATGCGCCGCACGACCCTGGTGGAGAAACTGCGCAAGTACGGACTGCGCAGCGAAGAAACGTCAATAATTTGACCGCCCATTCATAACTGTCTGTAAATTAATGGGAAAAGTTTAAGGCATTGTAATTGCTTGGGTCCTGGCAGGTACGCTCTTTGAACCCTGCCGAGGATCCAGTGAACCAGACCTACATGGGTAGCGCGGAAACCCTGAAAGACGCTTTTCAGGTTTTCAACGAACTATCGGAAAATCTGACACGCTCCTACCTTGACCTGGAGTCCCAGGTCGGGCGGTTGACCGCCGAACTGGCGGCTGCCCGCAGCGAGCGCCTGAGCACTCTGATGGAAAAGGAAAAGCTGGCGATACGCCTGCAGCGCTTGTTGGAAGCGCTGCCGGGTGGCGTGCTGGTGACCGATGGCAAGGGCCGGGTGGTGGAGCACAACGCGGCGGCGTCCGCCATGCTCGGTGGCGATCTCAAGGGGCGTCGCTGGCTGGAGGCCCTCGATGCCGCTGCGCTGCCGCTCGCCGACACCCCGAACCAGCGCCAACTCCTGGACGGCCGCACCGTCAGTCTCTCCCTGAATCCTCTGGTGGACGAGCCGGGTCAGATCATCCTGCTCACCGACATCAGCGAAGTACGCGCCCTGCAGGAGATGGTGAGCCAGCAGAAGCGGCTATCGGCGCTGGGCGAAATGGTGGCAAGCCTTGCGCACCAGGTTCGAACGCCTCTCTCCGCGGCTTTGCTGTATGCCTCCAATCTTGGTGGCGAGCAGTTGAGCGGCGCCCAACGGGCCCGATTCGCCGCCAAGCTGGTGGAGCGCTTGCAGCACATGGAGCGCCAGGTCAACGACATGCTGGCCTTCGCTCGCATCGGCCGTTTGTCATTGGAAAAGATCGATGCCTCGGGCTTGCTGCGGCAGGTGGCGGAGTCGTTCGAGCCGCCGCGTGATGGCAGGCAGGTCCGGCTGGATCTGGGACAATGCGTCGGGGAGTGCGAAATATTTGGAAATCAGGATGCCCTGCTGGGGATTCTTCACAACCTGATCAACAACGCCGTCGAGGCTTTTGCCGGTCAGCCCGGGACCATCAGGCTGAGCCTGGAGCAGCCGGGCGCATCTCGCCTGCGTATCGTGGTGGCCGATGACGGCCCCGGTATCCCGGAGGATGTGCGCCCACACATCTTCGAGCCGTTCTTCACCACACGCGCCCAGGGCACGGGCCTTGGGCTGGCCATCGTCGATTGCGTGGTTCGCTCCCACGGTGGCTGCGTCACCTGTCAGTCCAAAGCCGGGAAGGGCACGCGTTTCCTCATCGACCTGCCCGTGGCGGGCGCCGGTTCCCTGCTGCCCGGCGGCTACCGCGGAAAACAACAATCCCCTGGAGTGCAAGACCATGTCCCAGCTTGACGTCCTCATCGTTGAAGACGACCTGTCCCTGTGCGAAGCCCTGAGCGACACCCTGGAACTGGCCGGGTTCAGTGTCGCCAGCGCGCCCAACGGCCGCGAGGCGCTGAAGTCCCTGCGCGAGCGCGATGCGCGCCTGGTCATCAGCGACGTGCAGATGCCCGAGATGGACGGCATCGCGCTGTTGCAGCAGATCCGGGCAATCTACAGCGATCTGCCGGTGCTTTTGATGACGGCCTACGGCACCATAGAAAAGGCCGTACAAGCCATGCAACTAGGCGCCGCGGATTATCTGGTCAAGCCGTTTTCTGCCGATGTGCTGGTGCAACAGGCAGGCCTGCACATGGCGCCGAGGCCCGTGGAAACCTCCGAGCGGGTGGTCGAGGATCCGGCCATGAAGCGGGTTTTCGCCCTGGCGTCGAAAGTGGCGCATTGTGAGGCAACGGTGCTGATACAAGGTGAAAGCGGTTCCGGCAAGGAAGTGATCGCACGCTATATCCACCAGAGTTCACCCCGCCACGGCGGGCCCTTCATCGCCATCAATTGCGCCGCCATCCCCGAGAACATGCTGGAGGCGGAACTGTTCGGCTATGAAAAAGGCGCTTTCACCGGCGCCGTACAAACAGTGCCCGGGCGCTTCGAGCAAGCCCAGGGCGGCACCCTGTTGCTGGACGAGATTTCCGAGATGGCCCTGCCGCTGCAGGCCAAGCTGCTGCGTGTGCTGCAGGAGCGGGAATTGGAACGGGTCGGCGGCCGGCGCACCATTCATCTCGACGTGCGCGTGCTTGCCACGACCAACCGCGTACTGAAAGAGATGGTGAAGGAAGGCAGTTTTCGTGAAGACCTGTATTACCGGCTTAGCGTGTTCCCCTTGAGCCTGCCGGCGCTGCGCGAGCGGCCCGGCGACATACTGCCCCTGGCGCGCTTGCTGTTGCGCCGGCATTGGCGGAGCGGCAAGGAGGCGCCGGCGATCTCGCAGTCGGCCGAGGCGATGCTGCAGAGCTACGCCTGGCCAGGCAACGTGCGCGAGTTGGACAACGTCATGCAACGGGCCCTGATCCTGCGTGCCGGCACGCGCATCGAGCCCACGGACCTGGTGTTTGACGCCGGCTTTGTTCCCATGGAGGCGCTGCCCAGGCTGGAGGACACGGAGGAGGACGAAACGCCGTCCGCCGACCGGCTCGGTGACGGTTTGCGCTCGGTGGAGGAGAAAATCATCCTGGATGCCTTGCGCGACGCGGGGGGCAGCCGCAAGCACGTAGCCGACCGGCTGGGCATCAGCCAGAGGACCCTCAGGTACAAGATCGCGCGCATGCGCGAGTCCGGCATTGCGGTGCCGGGCTGAGGCCCAGGCTTGCCGCACAAAGGTTCGGCGGCATATCTTGAGTAAAGCTGCAAAGCCCGCCCATGGCGGGCTTTGTGGTTTGTGGGGGTGGACGATTAAGGGTCTTGCGGGTGGCTCGGAGACGATGGCCCGATTAATGCAAACTCATAGGCAAGTGACGAATTTCCGATGAGGCCCGACATGAGCAACATGGACATCAACCAAGTACTCGCGCAGATGCGCATCATGGGGGATCAGGCCCGCAGTACCGCCATCCGCACGGAGGCACCGGCAACCGACTTCTCCGCGCTGTTGCGCGATTCCATCGACAAGGTCAACGATACCCAGCAGCAGGCCAACAAGCTGGCGGAAGCCTTTGAAACCGGGCAGACCGACGCGAGCCTGGCGGAGGTGATGATCTCCTTGCAGAAAGCGAGCGTGTCTTTTCAGGCCATGGTCCAGGTGCGTAACAAACTGGTCGAGGCCTACAAAGACGTCATGAACATGCCCATCTGACCGGTGAATAGCGAGGCGGCGCACTTATCATGGAACTGACCAGCAACCAGAACGAGAGCGGCAAGAATCTCGTAGCCGGCGAAAACAAGCCGCACGCAGGAGGCGATAATTTGCCGCCCGTGGTCCGCGGGTTCGTTCTTTTGCCGCGGGGGCGTCAGATTACCGTCATCGTCTCGCTGGCTTCGGCCCTGGCCCTGGCCGTCGCGCTGTTGCTGTGGTCGCAGCAGCCGAACTTCGAACGCCTCTACGGCAACATGCCTGAAAAGGAAGCCGGCGAGGTGGTGGAAGCACTGAAAAAACTGAATATGGAGTATCAGCTGGACGAGCGGACCGGGGCCATCCTGGTGCCCAACGACAAGGTCCATGAACTCCGCCTGAAACTTGCCGCACAGGGCTTGCCCCGCGAAACGGGTTCCGGTTTCGAACTGCTGGACAAGGAAACCAGCTTCGGTTCCAGTCAGATGATGGAAACAAGCCGTTTTCAGCGCGCCCTGGAAGGGGAGATCGCGCGCTCCATCACCAGCATCCGTAGCGTCAAGAGCGCGCGGGTGCACCTGGCTTTGCCCAAGGAATCGGTCTTTGTGCGCCAGGCGCGCAAGCCCAGCGCTTCGGTGGTGCTGGAGTTGAATTCTGGATCCCTGGAGCAGGATCAGGTGGATGCCATCGTGCACCTGGTGGCGGCCAGCGTGCCACAGCTGGAGCCGGAACAGGTGGCTGTGGTGGACCAGCGCGGGCGCTTGCTCAATTCCAGGGATGCCGCCAGCGGACTGAACCTGACATCCAAGCAGTTCAATTACAAGAAGCAGGTGGAGGACCACCTGATCGACCGGGTGGACAATATCCTTACCCCCATGGTGGGGCCTGAAGGCCTGCGCACCCAGGTATCCGCCGACCTGGATTTTGCAGTCACCGAACGTACACAGGAAATCTACAATCCTGATCTGCCAGCCCTGCGCAGCGAGCAGACCAGCGAAGAGCAGATGCGCCAGGGTGCCGGCGTGCAGGGAGTCCCCGGTGCGCTCAGCAATCAACCGCCGCCGGCGGGTGTCGCGCCGCAAGTGGCGCCCGGCCAGCCGGCGGCCCCTGGACAAGCGGCAGCCCCCGGCCAGGCCGCGGCGCCGGGACAGCCCGGCGCGGAGCCGACGCCCAAACCGGAAGTAATCAACGCCAGCAAGAGCGCAACGCGCAACTACGACCTGGACAAGACCATCAGCCATTCGCGCCTGAGCACTGGCGAGATTCGTCGGCTCACGGTTGCCGTGGTGGTGGACAATCGCCGCGTCCCGCAACCGGACGGCACGTTTGCCTCCCAACCGTATAGCGAGGAGGACCTGGGGCGATTCACCAATCTGGTGAAGGAAGCCGTCGGATTTGACGCCGCTCGCGGCGACCGGGTAACGGTGACCAACGCGGAATTCCATCAGGAGCTTGAGCCGCCGCCGGCGCAGGTCTGGGAGCAGCCCTGGTTCTGGAGCGTGGCCAAGCAGGCGGGCGCGGCGTTGTTTCTCCTGATTCTGGTCTTCGCCGTGCTGCGGCCCGCCATCAAGGGGCTGGCGAACCGCGCCGCCATCGAGGCCGAGCGCTCGGCCGCTGTGGCGGCACAAGCCCCCTCGGTGGCGCAGGAAGCCGTGCAACAACTGCCCGGCATGGCCCAGGCAGTGGGCGGCGAGCCGCTGATGCTGGGCGGCGGCGGGCCCGACGAGATGTTAATGCTGGAGGCGCCGCAAAGTTATGAAAAGCGGCTAGAGTTTGCACAAAAGGCAATCGATCAGGATGCCAAGCGCGTGGCGCAGGTCCTGAAAACCTGGTTGAACACAAATGGCTAACGATAACGCACTGGATCATGCACAGCAGGCCGCCCTGTTCCTGTTGAGCGTCGGCCACGACCGCGCCGCCATGGTCCTGAAAGACATGGGGCCCAAGGAGGTGCAGCAGATCGGCGCCGCCATGGCGGAGCTGCGCAACATCACTTCCGACATGGTCGACAACGTGATGGAGCGCTTCGTCACCTCCATCCGCAACCAGACGGCCCTGGGCGTGGATTCGGACGAGTATATCCGCACCATGCTGACCCAGGCCCTTGGCGCCGACAAGGCCGCCAACGTGATCGATCGCATTCTGCTCGGGCGCAACAGCAAGGGTCTCGACCAGCTGAAATGGATGGACCCGCGCGCCATTGCCGACCTCATCAAGCAGGAGCATCCGCAGATCGTTGCCATCATCATGTCCCTGCTGGACAGCGACCAGGCGGCTGAAACCCTGGCCTTCCTGCCGGAGCGCACCCGCGCCGACGTCATCATGCGCGTCGCTACCCTGCAAGGCGTTCAGCCCTCCGCCCTGATGGAACTGGACGACATCATGGACAAGCAACTGAGCGGCAATGCCAACGTCAAATCCTCGACTCTGGGCGGCGTGGATACGGCCGCTAACATCCTCAACTTTCTCGACAGCGCCATCGAAGCCACGATTATCGAGCAGATCAGCGAGAGCGACGCGGAACTGGGACAGAAGATCCAGGACAAGATGTTCGTATTCGACGATCTGGCCGACGTGGACGACCGCGGCATTCAGACCCTGCTGCGCGAGGTGGCCACCGACTCTCTGCTGCTGGCTTTGCGTGGTGCGGACGATACCCTCAAGCAGAAGATCTTCAACAACATGTCCAGGCGCGCCGCCGAAATGCTGCGGGACGATCTCGAAGCCGCGCCGCCGGCACGCCTCAGCGACGTGGAAGCCGCGCAGAAGGACATTCTCGCCATCGCCCGTCGTCTGGCGGACACCGGTGAGATCTCGCTAGGCGGCGCCGATGAACTCATCTAAGGAGTTTTACTCCGCCGAGGAGCTGACCACCGTCACGCCCTGGCGTCTGCCTTCCGTTGACGAGGAATGGGAGCGTCCAAGGCCGCCAGGGCAGGGCACTTCGGAAGTCGTCAGCGAGGAAGAGCTGGAGAGCTTGCCGCGCCTGACGGCGGAAGAAATCGAGGCCATGCAGAAGCAGGCCTATGAAGAGGCCGCAGCGCAAGGGCAGCAGGAAGGATACGCACAGGGCAGGGCGCAAGGATACCAGGAGGGCTTCGAGCAGGGCAGGGAGGAAGGCTATGCCCAAGGCGAAAGCGCCGTGAAGGAGCAGATCGCCCTGCTGGAGCAAATCGTCGGTACCCTCGATAAACCTCTCGAAGACCTGGATGAACAGGTCGAAGAGGAACTGACCGCCCTGGCGATCGCCCTGGCCCGCCAGTTGGTGCGCCGTGAGCTCAAGACCGACCCGGGGCAGATCATCGCCGTGGTGCGTGAAGCCCTGTCCGTCCTGCCCGCCAATTCGCGCAAGGTCAACCTCTACCTCCACCCGGAGGATGCGGACCTGGTGCGCTCGGCGCTTTCCATCGACGATCACGGCCAGCGCTGGAAACTGGTGGACGACCCCCTCCTAACCCGCGGCGGATGCCGCGTCATCAGCGAGAACTCGGCTATCGACGCCACGGTGGAGACGCGCATGGCGGCTGCCATTGCCCGCGCGCTCGGTGGTGAGCGAGGAGGCGATCCGGCATGAATCTGCAATCGCCTCTGACATCGCGCTCGGTGAACTGGCGGGAAAAGCTGTCCCTCTACCGCAAGCGCCTCGCCACGCCGCCGGAATTGATCGTGGAAGGCAAGCTCACGCGCATGGTCGGCTTGACCTTGGAGGCCATCGGCTGCCGTGCCGCCGTGGGCGGGCGTTGCCTGGTGGAAACGCCGCACGGGCGCGTCATCGAGGCCGAAGTGGTGGGTTTTGCCGGGGAACGCATCTATCTCATGCCCACCGGCGACATCCACGGCTTGGAACCGGATTGCCGGGTAATTCCCATGGGTCGTGCTTGCAGTGCCAAGGTGGGCTTCGGCTTGCTCGGCCGGGTGATTGACGGCGGCGGCAAGCCGCTGGATGGACGCGGGCCGCTGCTGACCGAAGCGAGCATGCCGCTCACCGGCAAGCCCATCAATCCCCTGGCGCGAAAGCCCATTCATGAGCCGCTGGACGTGGGGGTGCGCGCAATCAACGCCATGCTGACCGTGGGCCGTGGCCAGCGATTGGGCCTGTTCGCCGGCACCGGCGTCGGAAAGAGCATCCTGCTCGGCATGATGACCAAGTACACCAGTGCGGACGTGGTGGTGGTGGGGCTGATCGGCGAGCGAGGCCGAGAAGTGAACGAATTCGTGCAGAAGATCCTGGGCAGCGAAGGTCTGCGCCGGGCGGTGGTCGTCGCCACACCGGCCGATTATCCGCCCTTGATGCGCATGCACGGGGCCTTGCTGGCGACTGCCGTGGCGGAGTTTTTCCGCGATCAGGGCTTGAACGTACTCCTGCTCATGGATTCCCTGACCCGCTTTGCCCAGGCCCAGCGCGAAATTGCCCTGGCCATCGACGAGCCTCCGGCCACCAAGGGCTATCCGCCCTCCGTGTTTGCCAAACTGCCGCAATTGGTGGAACGGGCGGGCAATGGCGACGAAGGGGAAGGCTCCATCACCGCGTTTTATACGGTTCTCGCGGAGGGCGACGATACCAACGATCCCATCGCCGACGCCGCCCGCGGTGTACTGGATGGACACATCGTGCTGTCGCGCGCCCTGGCCGATGCGGGTCATTATCCGGCCATAGACGTGGAGGCTTCTGTCAGCCGCGTCATGCAGGATATCGCCGACGAGCAGCACATGGCGCAGGCGCGCCGCCTGAAAAGGCTGTATTCCTCATTCCAGCAGAACCGTGACCTGATCAGCGTTGGTGCCTACCAGCACGGCGCCGATCCCAGGATCGACGAAGCCATCGCCATGAATCCGGGAATCGTGGGATTTCTGCAGCAGGATATGAACCAGGCGGTTTCCTTCGAGGAAAGCCTGCAGGACCTGAACAAGCTGCTAGGCGGCTAGGCTTTGCCGGTTGGCGGAGACGCCGTGGCGCTTTGATTCTGAGCCAGGGCGTCAGAATAACATTGCACAGACGACACTGAGAGATGGCTACCATGAACCGGATCAAGCGTATCGCACCCATTGTGGAATTGGCGGAAACCAAGGAAAAGCAGGCGGTTCAGGCTTATGGCATGAAGCAGCAGAAGCTCGAAGAAGCGCGCAAGGCCCTGAACAGCCTGCGGTCTTTCAGGGAGAACTATTCGGCGCTGTTCAACCAGTCCGGTACCAAGGGCATTGGCATGCGTCAATTGCATGAATACCGGGCCTTCCTGGCCAAGATCAACGTGGCCATCGCCGAGCAGGAAAAGACCGTGGCCACGGCCGAGACCGAGCTGGAGGCGGCTCGACTGGCCTGGGAGACGGCGCACGGTCATACTCTGGGCATGCATAAAGTGCTGGATAAGCTCCAGGCCGAACAATCGCGCAAGGAACAGAAGCGGGAGCAAGCGGAGCAGGACGACCGGGCGTCGCGCCGGGGCGCCGGGCTGAAGTCGCTTTTGACGGTCTTCATCTGATCCCGATCCACTCGCACGGCCCGCTCGCACTATCCCATGCCGCTGCTGCGGGTAGCTGCGTCTAGTCTGCACGCCTCCCGCGGGTTCGCCTAGAACATGGCATCGATCCTGCTAATACATGATTAGCGGAGGAAAAATCATGAGTACCGAATCATTGCTTTCCATGCAGCCGGCTAGCGCCGGCTTCAGCCTCGGCGTTGCGGGCGTGGCGGCCACTCCGGCCACAGCGGGAGAAGGGTCAGATGCGTTTCTCAACGCGCTCGTTAATAAAATCAAAGGATTGTCGCCAGATGTCGTGACTGCCGAGGCTTCGGCGCCGGTAGCTGCAGAGGGTGCGGCAGTGCCGCTGCCCATGGAGGACTTCACCGCCTTTATCGAGCAGATCAAGGTCCTGGCGGGGCAGGCGGCGGTTTCCAAGACGGCCGAAGGCGGCGGTGACAGCGAGGCGGACGGCAATCTCTTGCCGGTGCCGCTGGCAGGCGAGGGCGATGCCTTGCCGCTCACCACGGCCCAACTGGAGCAACTGGTAAACCAGTTGCTGGGGAGGACTGCTTCGCCGGCACCGGCGACGCCGGAGGCCACAGCGTCAGCTACAGAAGGGACAAGCATAGCGCAGTCAACGCCGCAAACTCTGTTGACTGCAACGGGTAGCGCGCAGACCTCGGCATCGGCCGTATCCCGCCAGAATCTGCCGATACCGTCCGAGGATTCAGACACGCGAATCGAGAGTGGCGTCCCCGAGTTGGCGCTTCCTCAGGCCGCAGTGGCGGCGACACAGCTGCCTGCGCCGGCTATGGACCAGCCCGCTCCGGCGCCTGCTCCGGTCGCCGCCGCCCCGTTCCCAGCCTCAACCCAGGGGACGGCCGCCAGTTCCCCCCCCGTGCAAGCTGCTCTCAACGCGGGTTCGGTGGAATCTGGCGCGACCCGGTCGGTTCCTGCCGTCGGCGCCGTTCCGTCCCCACCGGCGCAAGCCTCTAATGAATCCATGCAGGTAGAACCAACGTCTGAGGCGTGGGCGGAGCCGGGGCCGGCAGCTCCGGTAGCCACTTCCACGCCGGTTAACCCCGCAGTGACCGCCGCCGTGATACCGGTGCCCGCCGCCCCGTTTGCGACCGCGGTCGCTTCGGCAATCAAGGGCGAGGCCCCGCCAAGCGCGGCGCCCAATGCCGCGGCTAGCGTCCCGTTCAAGGACGCGCTCGGCTCCAGCCTGGACGACATGGCCTTGACACCGGAATTGCTGCAGCTGGTGGCTGCCAAGGTCGGCAAGGCCGAAACCGGCGAGGCGGCGCCCTTGGCTCAACCGTTGACTTCCACATCGCAGGGAACGCGGATGGCAGACGTCCTGCCGGAAGGTTTCGATCTGGGACGCGTGGCGCAGGCGCTTCCGCAGGATATGCGCAGCGGCGTTCAGCCCCCGCAAACAGGAGTTCCCGCCATGAGCACACCCTTTGGCCGGCCGGACTGGTCGGATGATTTCGGCGAGCGCGTGGTGTGGATGACGGGAAAGGGCATTCAGTCCGCGGAGTTGCAACTGAATCCTCAGCACCTGGGACCAGTGGAGGTTCGCATCAACCTGAGCCAGGATCAGGCCAGCGTCCAGTTCGTCGCCCATCATGCGGCGGTGCGCGATGCGATCGAGGCAGCGATTCCGAAACTGCGGGAAATGTTGGGCGCGCAGCAGCTCAATCTGGCTGATGTCAGCGTCGCACAGCAGTCTTTCCAGGACCCGCGCGACTTTCGGGGCGCGCAGCAGGCTTACGATCAGCAGTCACAGTCGTCCGGGCACGGCTCCGGCCAGCCGCTTGGAGGCGGCGTGGATGAACCGGGGCAGATCGAGGGTGAAACGGCCGCGGTTCACCAGTCCGGCCGTGGTCTGCTGAACCTGTACGCATAAGCAAGCGCCGATGGGGGTAGAGTCGCGCCAGTTGTCCACATGGTTGGCATCGTACCTGCTCACCAACATCCCTGGCCCGCCGATACGCCTGCGCGGGCCTCGCATGGTTCGCCGGGTAGCGATCTGCTTCAGGCTCAAAGCGCAACGGTGAGTCCCCTGCCTACCTGGGGCACGCTTGGCCGCTGCAAATGGCGGACTTCTCTCGATCAGAGGGCTGTCTGATCCCAATTCAGTGTTCCGGTCGCTTTTGGCTGGGCTGCATGCACCTCGTTCCTCGCAATGTGCTTTCAGTGATACGAACTCCGGTTATAACAGCATGTTAGGGTATGCTAATATTTATTAGCGGTCTCTTGGTTCGCTGACGCCATTGTTTGAGGTTCCCCTAATGACTTTACGGCACATTCTGGTGTTGTCCCTTACCATTACACTCGGCTATGCAGGGTGCGCCGAGGCCGCGCGAGTAAAGCCTGTCATTGATGCGATCTCCCCGGAGGGCGGGGCGAGCGGCGTCGGAATTACCGTAACAGGCAGTCACTTCGGCCGCAAGGGCAGGCTACTTTTCGGCAGCCGGCAGGCCAAGGTCCAGAATTGGTCGGATACCCGCATCGACGCGACGGTGCCCAAGGGCAAGGGTTCGGTGAAGCTCAGGATAAAGAGTCGCCGGTACGGCTTAAGCAAGCCCCGCATTTTCGCCTATTCGGAGGCGAGCACCTTCAGCGGGGCCAAGGTCATCGCAAACAACGACCTGGGCATGCATTGCGTGGATGAATCGTTCAAGGTGTTCTCCATTCTCCCGCCCTACAATGTCGTGAATGCCCAAGTACTGGCTCAGGACGCCGATGGTCGCCCCAGATTGCTTGACGAATCACAAGTCAGCCTGCGCTACTCAGCGGTTTCCGATGCCTCCGGCTCCATCAACTCCACCAGCCTCGGGAAAACGGATTTCTGGGAATACGCCAAATCGCTTTACGGTGCCGATCTGCTGCCCGGCCAGGGTTTAAAGGGGCTCTACATGCCCGCCGACGCGCCCGCCGATGCGCCGCCCGTATTTGGCTGGAACAGCGGTCTTGATCTGTTTTCCGCGGAAGGCGTACCCATCCTGCCCGTCGATGACGGGGGCTTCAAGAACCGATATCCCCTGATGCGCGTCACCGCCTATGACAAATCAGGGGGCGCGGCAGTTGCCTCGGTCGATGCGGTATTGCCGGTGTCGGAGGAAACGACCTGCCGAACCTGTCACTCCCAAGGGGCGGCAGCGGCTGACGACCCGTCCATAGAGTGGGCTTCGGCCGGGAGTGATCCCGAGAACTCAGCGCGCTTGAATGTCCTCAAACTGCATGACGCCAAGGAAGGGACACATCTGGAGGCGGACAAGCCGGTGCTGTGCGCCGCTTGCCACTATTCTCCGGCCCTGGATCTGGCTGGCGCGGGACCGAATCCCACGCAGCAGGCTCACCCCAGTATGTCCAAAGCGATGCATGCCTATCACGCGGGCAAGATGCAGGGCGCCAAGGATGAGCCGGATCTCCCCGGACAGCCGGTCGTGGAGGCTGCCCAGCAATCGTGTTATGAATGCCATCCGGGGCGAAGCACCGAGTGTCTGCGCGGCGCCATGACCGCAACAGTCACTTGCCAGAACTGTCATGGCGACATGCAGGCGGTGGGCGGCACCGAGGCATTGAAAACAGGCGGCGGCGAGGGTGGTTTGCGCCGTCCCTGGGTTGACGAGCCACGCTGCGAATCCTGCCACACGGGGGATGCCAATCAGCATGCCGCAGGCCAACTGGCTGCGGACGGCATTCGCCGCTATCTGGCCTATGACCCGGTAGATACGGCCGCCACGCCGCGCAGTGCGTTGAACCCAATTTTCGCCGAGAACACCGGCAAGCTATTTCGGCACAGCAAGGGGCATGGAGGAATCGCCTGCGAAGGCTGTCACGGCAGCACCCATGCCATCTGGCCGACGGATGACCTGAAAAATCCCAATGACAATGTCGCCGCCAAGCACGTTCAAGGTCATTCCGGCACGCTTATGGAATGCACCACGTGCCACCGCAAAGACGCCGTGCCCATGGGGCTTGACGGTCCCCACGGCATGCATCCGGTAGACGACCAGCGCTGGGTGAGCGGGCACGAGGACTATGCCGAGCACAATCTGTCCGCCTGCAGCGCCTGCCACGGCCAGGATTTCCGCGGCAGTGTACTATCCGTTGCGGTGGCCGATCGCAGCTACACGGTGGAGGAAAAGGGCACGCGCACCATCAAGAAGGGTGAGCAGGTTGGCTGTTACACCTGCCATGACGGCCCTACGGATGATTGAGGGCTGACAGGAAGGGCGTTCCCGGCTTCCCCGTCTTGGACTGGGCTGCAAAGTCTGTCTTCTATGCCCACTTTGCCATGCCTTCCCATATCCGCTTTGAGTTTCCCGCAAGCATGCAGTGCGCCCAGCCGATCAAGGCACGCTTTACCGGGGCTGAGCGCGGCCGTCACCAAACCAGGCGCACCGGGGCTTCGTTGGCGTCAGCGCTTTACCGTCTCGAACAGGATGGCCTGCATCGGATATTGCATGGGGTCGGAACCGAAAGACTTTCTGAACGCTTCCGCCAGGGCGTGGGTGATCGCCTCGGGATCGACGCCACCCCGGTTTCTGACCTCGAAATAGCGAAGCCCCGCCGCAGCCTGCGCAAACCGATCCGAACGGGGCTGCGGCTGGCTTATCTCGCGCGGCTGGCGAGGAGCAGATTGGGCGGCGGGCCCACCGGCTCGAATTGCTTCAGCAGGGGAATATCATGCTTGCTCACCCAGCGCGGGCTGAAATCGAAACTACCCTGTGGTCCCCAACCCCCGGTGAATTGCTGGCCGTCAGGGGTAAAGGTCCAGCACATGTCTTCACCGGCGGTATTGATGGAATCCCCCAGGTTCAAGGGCTCCTGCCATTCACCCTTCAAATTCTGGTAGGCGATCCATTCGTCGTGCCCGCCGCGCGAGCCCAGGTCGGGTCGGTTGCTGGTGACGATCATGCTCTTGCCGTCCCTGGAAAGCCCGGTCCAGTGCAGGTGATCGCGATAGGGCGAATTGATCCGGGGCCCCAGGCTCTGCGGTTTCTGCCAGATGCCATCCTTCTTCTCCACTTTCCAGATATCGCTGTCCTGGGTCACGCCGGGTTGCTGGTAGTTGAAATAGATCAGGCTGTCGGAGGCGATGATAGGACAATGTTCCTCGCCGGTCCGGGTATTGAGGGGCGGCAACTCGGGCACCTCGTTCCAGTTGCGTGCCGTCTGCCAGGCGCCATCGCGCTTCTCCACTACATAGAGATCGCCGGTAGAAAGGTTGCCTGCCTCGTAGCGCGTGAAGTAGATGAGATTGCCGTCATCGGAAAAGCTCGCCTCCAATTCCCAGGCGGGCGTATTGATGTTTGGCCCGAGTGCGGGATCGATTCCAGGGCCTAGCGGGACAGGCGGTTGCCAGACACCATCCACGTTCTGGGACATCCAGACGTCGAAATTGTAAGGCGTGCCCGACTCGATACTGCCCGGGCGGGTCGACGTGAAGAGGGCGGATTTGCCGTCGGTGCTGTAGGTGATCTCGAAATTCGATCCCGGGGATTCCAGCCCGCCACCCATGGGATGGGACGTCGGCGGTGGTTCCGTGCCGGCTCCACCGGTCATGGACATTCCGGGCATGCCGTAGGCAACCCCTTGCGCCAGCAGGAGCGCCAGCAAAACAGAACAAAAGCAGGCAGTTCGATGATTCATTTTCACGTCCCGATTTCCTCAAATCCTCCACCCCGGCCTTACCCGACGCGGACACCATTTAGTACCGGCTAATATTCTCCTGATTTATCGCCGCGACATAAAGTGGATTCGAGCCGAAATGGGTCGATCAGGGGGGCGAGAAGGAAGAAAACGGCCGCGCTCAGTTGAAACGGGCGATTGAAGACACACCCATGGCTACCATGGGCCTAGCAAGTATGCGCCAAAGACCGGCCGCCCGTAATGATCAGCGGTACTCGAACACGTCCACGAGAGCTACACGTAACGAAGCGCGCGAAGACTTTGAAAAAAACGAGGGATTGGAGGCTGAGGTCGGAATCGAACCGGCGTCCACGGCTTTGCAGGCCGCTGCATGACCACTCTGCCACTCAGCCGAGAGTGAGCTTGAAAGTAAAAAGCCGCGGTTAAAATTCGCGGCTTTTCAATAATTTGGAGCGGGAAACGAGACTCGAACTCGCGACCCCAACCTTGGCAAGGTTGTGCTCTACCAACTGAGCTATTCCCGCTTGCTTTCAATGACGAGCATTATAAGGGCTCAGATTTTTGTGTCAAGGCTCGCGTCTGGGATTTGTCAGAACTGGCAGGGCGGCCTGGAGGTACTGGATCATGGACCACAGGGTCAGCACGGCAGAGAGGACCAGCAAGGCCTGGCCAATCTGGCGCAGGGAGTCCTGCCAGACGTCCATGCCCAGCAACAGGATTACTATGGCCACCATCTGCGCCGTGGTCTTCCATTTACCCAGCCAGGACACTTCCACCCGCTTGCGCTGGCCGATTTCCGCCATCCACTCGCGCAGGGAGGCGATGGTGATCTCCCGGCCGATGATGACGGCTGAAGCGATCGCCACCCAGGGATTGGGGTCGGCCTGTACGATCAGCACCAGGGTCACTGCCACCATGAGCTTGTCGGCCACCGGATCGAGGAAGGCGCCAAACAGGGTGGTCTGGCTCATCTTGCGCGCCAGGTAGCCGTCCAGCCAGTCGGTGAGGCCGGCGAGGCCGAAGACCGCGGCGCACGCCAAGTGCGCCAGGTGCCAGGGTAGATAGAAAAGGGCCACCAGGACCGGGATGAGGACGATCCTCGTCAGGGTCAGATAGGTGGGCAGGTTGAACTCCATAGATCAGGCGTCCTGTTCGTGAAAGGTCTCGTAAATGCGTTGCGCCAGTTGCCGGTTGATGCCGTCTACGCTGCACAAAGCGTCGACCCCGGCGCGGCTGATCTCGCGCAGTCCGCCGAACTGCTTCAGCAACTGCTGCCGCCGCTTGGGCCCCAGGCCTTCGATGGACTCCAGTGTCGACTGGCTCCTGGCCTTGGCTCGCCGCTGGCGGTGCCCGGTGATGGCGAAGCGGTGGGCTTCGTCACGGATCTGCTGTATCAGCAGCAGGGCCGGCGCGTGGGGAGGCAATAGCATAGGCTCGTTGCGGCCCGGGGGAAACAACATTTCCATGCCGGGCTTGCGATCCGGGCCCTTGGCCACGCCCAAAATATAGATGTGATCCATGCCCAATTCTTTCAGGGCCTCTTCGACCGCCCTTACTTGCCCTTTGCCGCCGTCGATGAGCAGTACATCGGGCGCTTCGTATTCGCCCTTGCGAATGCGTTCGTAGCGCCGCCCCACCGCCTGAGCGAGGGCGGAATAATCGTCGCCGCCGGTCACGCCCTCGATATTGAAGCGGCGGTAAGCGGACTTGACCGGGCCCTGGCGGTCGAACACGACACAGGAGGCCACCGTGCGTTCGCCCTGAGTGTGGCTGATGTCGAAACATTCCAGTCGGCGCGGCGCGTCCTCGAATCCCAGCGCCTCCCCCAGGTCCAGGAAGCGGCCGAACAGATCGGCCTGGTTGGCCAGTTTCGCCTGCAGGGCGTTCTCCGCATTGGTGAGGGCGAGTTGTACCCGCTTTAGACGCTCCCCACGGGTACGCGGGCTGATCTGCACCGGGTGCTTGATCTGATTGGCCAGCACTTCCTCCAACAATTCACGATTCTCCAGATCGTGGCTGACCAGTATCTCCCGCGGCACCTGGCGGTTGAGGTAATACTGCGCGAGGAATGCCTCGATCACGGCGGCGGCATCGTGCTCCTCGGCCATCCGGGGGAAGAAGGAACGGTCGCCGATCTGCTGTCCGCCGCGGATGAACAGCATTTGAACGCAGGCCAGCGAACCCTTGATGGCGCAGGCGACAATGTCCAGGTCACCCTGCTCGCCGGTCACCGATTGCTTGGCCAGGATGGTGCGGAGGTTGGCGATCTGGTCGCGGTAACGAGCCGCCTTCTCGAATTGCAGTGCGGCGGACGCACGCTCCATGCGTCCCACCAGTTCGTCGATCAGGCGCTTGCCATTGCCTTCCAGGAACATCAGGGTGTCGCGCACATCTTCGGCGTAGGTCTCCTGCTCAATAAGATCGACGCAGGGCCCCGTGCAGCGCTCGATCTGATATTGCAGGCAAGGTCGCGAGCGGTTCTTGAAATAGGAATCCTCACACTGGCGCACCGGAAAGATCTTCTGCAGCAGTTTCAAACTGTCCCGCACGGCGCCGGCGCTGGGGTAGGGGCCGAAGAAACGGCCCTGCTTCTTGCGCGCGCCACGGTAAAAGCTGACTCGGGGAAAGGTCTGGTGGGTGGAGACATGGATATAGGGAAAGCTTTTGTCGTCGCGCAGGGTGATGTTGTAGCGCGGCTGAAAGCGCTTTACCAACTGGCTTTCGAGCAGTAGCGCCTCGCCCTCGGTGTGGGTGACGGTCACTTCGATGCGGGCGATGCGCGCTACCATGGCCTGCTGTTTGGGCGTGGCGTCACGGGCCAGGAAGTAGCTGGACACCCGTTTCTTGAGGTTCTTCGCCTTGCCCACGTAGATGACCTCGCCACCCTCGTCGAGCATCTTGTAGACGCCGGGCCGCTGGGTCAGCGTTTTCAGGAAGGCCTGGACATCGAAGCTTTCCCCGACGGGAGTATCGTTGTGGCTCATGGTGCGGGGCACAGGGGCGAAAGGCGCATTATAATGCGGAAAGACGGCGAGGCCAGCCAGAGCGCCTAGGCGTGGGGCTTTGACGATCGAGGCGGCGACATTTTGACTAATTGACGCGCATGAGGCTATGAAGTCGGAACAGTTTGAAAGGGCCATCGCGCTCATCGATGCGGCCAATGCCGAGGACCCCAACGTCGAATACTCGGATGGCCAAGCGGTTCCCAAGGAACTTTTATATGGGCAACGTATGAGCGTATGCCTGGCCGGGTTCAGGCCCGATGCTGGGGAAGCCTTGCAACTGGCGGCTCGCGCCCAGCATGTGCGGCGCTGGCAGGTGCCGCGTGCAGACTATCCCGCGACGCGGGAGGGCTATCATCGCTGGCGCACCTATTTGTACGGCTTCCATGCCGATCAGGCCGAGGCGCTCCTGCGACAGGCGGGGGTTGACGATGAGACCGTCCAGGCGGTGCGGCGCATGGTGGGCAAGCAAGGGCTGCGCAAGGAGCCGGATGTGCAGGTCATTGAGGACGTCGCCTGCCTGGTTTTTTTGGAACATTACTTCCCAGCCTTTGCGCAAGCGCGGGACGAGGCGCAGCTGATCGATATCGTCCGCAAGACCTGGCGCAAGATGTCCGACGCGGCCAGGGCACGCGCGCTGAAAATGAAATTGCCGGACGACTTGGCCGTCCTGGTCGGCAAAGCACTGGCAGCTTAGGCATGCGCAGTCGGCCATCGGCCATGATTATGGCGGGGTCCCCCTCCGAAGTCCCTACATTCAAGGCAGATGAGGCATGAGCGAGGCAGTTGACGAAAAAGCGCAGTCTGGACCGGCTTGGCACGCGCTTTCGCCTGAACAAGCCGCTGCTGAATTGGAAACCAACCCGAAGCTCGGTCTTAGCGAAGCGGAATACGCCGCCCGACTCAGCCGCTTCGGGCCCAATCGGCTGCCCCCGCCGAAACGACCCTCCGCCTGGTTCCGGTTTCTGCTGCAGTTCCACAATGTCCTCATCTACGTGTTGCTGGTGTCGGCTGCCGGTGCTTTTTTCCTGGCCGACTGGGTGGATGCCGGCGTCATCCTGGGCGTCGTCGTGATCAATGCCTTGATCGGATTCATTCAGGAGGATAAGGCCGAGGACGCCCTGGCCGCCATTCGCGATCTCCTTTCACCCTCGGCAACGGTGCGCCGCGACGGCAAGCAAGCGGAAGTGGCGGCGGAGAGCCTGGTTCCCGGTGATATCGTGATACTGCAATCGGGAGACAAGGTGCCCGCCGACCTGCGACTGGTGGAAGCGCGCAATCTCAACATCGACGAGGCGCCTTTGACCGGGGAGTCCGCGCCGGTGGAAAAGTCCGTGGCTGCGGTCGCGGCCAAGACGGTGCTGGCTGACCACACATGCATGGCCTATTCCGGCACCCTGGTGGCCAGTGGGAGAGGACTGGGTTTTGTCGTCCGCACGGGTGAAAAGACCGAGCTTGGCCGCATCAGCTCCATGCTGAGTGAGGTGAAGGCGCCAGATACGCCTCTGCAGCGCCAGTTGGCGGCCTTCGGACACTGGCTGACGGTGGTGATTCTTGCCATGTCGGCGGGCATGTTCCTGTTTGGCTGGCTGGTGCGAGGCACCGCATGGAACGAGATGTTCATGGCGGTGGTGGGTATTGCCGTGGCCGCCGTGCCCGAAGGCATGCCGGTCATCGTCACCATCACCTTGGCCGTGGGCGTGCAGCGCATGGCCAGGCGCAATGCCATCATTCGCCAGTTGCCCGCCGTCGAGGCCCTGGGCGCGGTGACGGTGATCTGCTCGGACAAGACCGGTACGCTGACCCGCAACGAGATGACCGTCTGCAACGTTGTCGCAGGTGATAGCCGCTTCGAAGTTTCGGGCAATGGTTACGATCCCGATGGGCAGGTGACGCCGGAGGCGGGCTCGGTTCCCGACCACGAGGCCCTGAAAGAGCTGGCGCGCGCGGTGCTGTTGTGCAATGACGCTCGCTTGATCCGGGTTGAGAACGGGTTCGGGGTGAACGGCGACCCTACGGAGGGGGCCTTGCTGAGCTTCGCGCATCGGGCGGGGCTGGACCTGGAGACTGAGCGAGCCCGTTTTCCGCGTCTCGATGTCATCCCGTTCGAATCCGAACACCGCTATATGGCGACGCTGCATGCGCTGCCAGAAGGCGGAGCGGCCACGGTGCTGCTCAAGGGCGCGCCGGAGGCGGTGCTCGACCGCTGCCGCTGGGCGCGCCGCGGCGGTGCAGAGGTGCCGTTCGAGCGTGAGAGCTGGCTGGAGCGCATCACCGGTATGGCGCAGCACGGGCAGCGTGTGCTGGCGGTGGCCATGAAACGGCTGGACGCGCTGCCAGCGGCCTTGAGCGAGGCTGAGATGGGGGGCGGCTTTGTCCTGCTCGGTCTGTGCGGCTTGATGGACCCGCCGCGGGACGAGGCGCGCCGCTCGGTGGCGCGCTGTCACGATGCGGGCATCCAGGTGAAGATGATCACCGGCGATCATGCTGTAACGGCGGCTGCGATCGGCACACAGTTGCGGCTTGGGCGTGGCGCGGCCGTGCTAACCGGGGCAGAGATCGAAACCATGGACGAGGCGTCTCTCTGCGAGGCGGCCAGCGATGCGCACATTTTCGCAAGGACCAGTCCCGAACATAAATTGCGGCTGGTGAATGCCTTGCAGCGCAGTGGCCACATCGTGGCCATGACCGGGGATGGAGTCAACGATGCGCCCGCCCTAAAGCAAGCCGATGTGGGGGTGGCCATGGGGCGCAAGGGGACCGAAGCGGCCAAGGAGGCCTCGGCAATGGTTCTGGCAGACGACAATTTCGCCTCGATCGCCCATGCGGTCGAGGAGGGCCGGACCATCCACGACAATCTGCGCAAGGCGCTGGTCTACATTTTGCCGGTCAGTTTTGGACAGGCCGGCGGCGTCATGGCGGGCATCCTGTTCGGTTTGACACTGCCGATCACGCCCTTGCAGATACTCTGGGTGAACATGGTGACGGCGGTCACGCTGTGCCTGACGCTGGCCTTCGAGCCGCCGGAAGATCGGGTGATGAAGCGCCCGCCGCGCGCGCCGGATGCGCCCTTGCTGGACTGGTTCCTCACCTGGCGGGTGGCCTTCGTTTCCCTGCTGCTAGTTCTGGGCTTGCTCGGGATCTTCATGTACGAGCTGCAGCAGGGCGCCACCCTGGAACTGGCGCGCACGGCGGCTGTCAACGCGTTGGTCATGGGGGAGATCTTCTATCTGTTCAACAGCCGCTACATCGTCGCGTCGGCGCTGCGGCCGCGCGCTTTTGGCGGCAACCGCTATGTGCCCATGGCGATCCTGGCCTTGCTGGGATTGCAAGCGGCTTTCACCTATGTCCCGGCCATGCAGGGCCTGTTCAAGACCCAGGCCATGGACCTCGTGGCCTGGCACCGGACCCTGGCTTTTGGCTTGGTTCTGTTCGTGGTGGTGGAAGCTGAGAAGTGGCTGGTCCGCATCGGCGCGGCCTGGCGCCACCGTGGTGCCGATAACCTCACGCCCTTTGCTTGGCTGTCCATCGCGGCGGCGGTCTTGACCATCGCGCTGAAAACCGGCGCTTTCTATTTGACAGGCTCGGTGGGGCTGCTTTCGGATGCGCTGGAGTCCGTCGTCAATCTGATGGCGGCCCTGATGGCACTGGCCATGCTGGTGCTGGCGGCGCGACCACCGGACGCCAGCCATCATTATGGGCATGGCAAAGCCGAATATTTTTCCAGCGGTATGGAAGGTGCGCTGATCGTGCTAGCCGCAGCCGGAATTGGCGCCATCGCCTATGATCGCATCCTGAATCCGCGCGAGCTTCAATCGCTGGACGTGGGTTTACTGATCACCACGCTGGCCTCGCTGGTGAACTTCATGGTGGCGCGGGTACTTTTGAACGTAGGTAAGCGCTATCGCTCGATCACGCTAGAGGCGGACGCCAGGCACTTGCTGACCGATGTGTGGACGTCCGTTGGCGTCGTCGCTGGCCTGCTTGCCGTATGGTTGACGGGCTTGCAGGTCCTGGACCCCATCATCGCAATGCTGGTCGCGGCCAATATCCTGTGGGCGGGTTTCTCGTTGCTGCGCCGTTCGGCCTCCGGGTTGCTCGACGCCACCTTGCCCGAATCGGAAAACGCCATCATCGACGAGGTGCTGCGGCGATTCAACGCGCGAGGCGTCGAGTTTCACGATCTGCGCACGCGGCAATCCGGGACGCAGCGTTTCATGACAGTGCACATGCTGATTCCCGGCGAAATGACCGTCAAGGCAGCCCATGACTTGGCGGAGGAAATGGAGGGAGAGGTGCGTGGGCGTCTGGGCGACATTGCCATCGTCACGCACCTGGAGCCTCTGGAGGATCCGGCTTCATTTGCCCACGATGAATCGCCGCGCCGTATCGGTGGGGGCTGATGAGCGCGTCGGCCGGAAAACTTCAGGAGAAGCTATCGGCGGCGATGTGCCTCAGCCAATCATGGGCGAAGCGGGCTTCCTCCTGACGGTCTGCATCCATCGGGGTCTCGCCTCCGGCAACAGCTAGAAGCTCACGCGTCTCCTCCGTGTATTCGTACACACCATTGATGGAAATCGCGTAGTCTGGCGCGAGCAGGCTGTAACAGTGATTGATCAGTGCCGGAAGGCCGGGGCGCTTGTCGGCCAGCAAGTCAATTACGGCGGCTGCACAGACCTTCGCCTGTGAGTTGGCGGCGAAGGCGGATTTGGGCATCGGCGTCGCAATACAGGCATCACCGATCACGTGTATGCAAGGCTGCAACGTGGATTCGAAACTGCGCGGATCTACCGGGCACCAGCCGCTGACGTCGGTCAATCCCGCTCGCTCGGCAATGGCGCCCGCCTTTTGAGGCGGTATTACGTTCAAGACCGCGGCCCGGTGTTCCCCAAATTCGGTGGTAACGATACGACGTTGCGCGTCGACGTGGTCGATGCGTCCCTCCTTTTCAGATGAAATCCATTCGATGAGCCCCGGGTAGAGATCATTCCAGCCTTTTTGAAACAGGGCCTGCTTGGAAAACTGGGTCTTGGCGTCCAGGATGATGATTTTGGACCGCGGTTTCCGTCGACTCAGAAAATGCGCGATCAACGAGGCTCTCTCGTAGGGGCCGGGCGGGCAGCGATAGGGATTGGCTGGCACGCAGATTAGTATCACACCGCCATCCGGCATGGCTTGGATTTGGCTGCGCAGCAGTTGGGTCTGTGGGCCGGCCCTCCAGGCGTGAGGCGCCAGTTCCGCGGCGGCCTGATCATAGCCTTCAAGGGCATCCCAGCGCATGGCGATTCCGGGCGAAAGGATGAGGCGGTCGTAAGCGAGCACGGTTCCATCATCCAGGCGGACACGTCTGAATGTGGTGTCGATGGACGCGGCACTGGACCTTATCAAGCGAATTCCGAACCGGGACGAGAGTCTGTCTCGGGATCGCTGCAGCCAGGCCATGTCATGCCAACCGGCAAGCACTTCGTTGGATCCTGGGCAGGAGAGGTAGGCCGGTTCCGGGTCCACCAGGGTGACATCAATCTCAGGCGCAAGCAGCTTGAGATACCTCGCTGCGGTCGAGCCGCCATAGCCGCCGCCGACGACCACCACTTTAGCCGCGTTACGGCTGGAGCGAAGGCCATGGCTGCAGGCGCTTAATCCGAGCGCCGCGGAGACCGCCAGAAACTGGCGACGGTTCATGGGTGTCGCCGACCGCCGGTCAGGGTAATTCATAGTAGGTTCCCAAGGCCTGAAAGTCGGCGTCCTGATAGCCCTTGGCTATGCGGTTCATGATGGATGATTGGCGTTCTCCTGACTTGAATCCGCGCATGGCCCCGAGGAACTGATCACGCCGCATGCCTGAGAATGACCGCACCGCCGGGCCTGCTCGCTCGTCAACGGCAGCGTGGCAACCGGAGCAAGCGCGCGCCAGCATGGCGGCGGCCGGGCGCGCACCGGGTGCTGGTGCGGCGAGCGCCTGAGAACACAGGCATAAGAGAAAAAGAATTGTGCGTGTCATGAGCTCGGTAGCAACCCCTCGTGAGCAATTGGCAGGCGCCGGTATCAGCCAATTGCATGATGCCAGCACGAAGGTTGCCAGTATAAAAACGAAGCCGATCACTGGGTAGCGCATGCGCGCCCCGTGCCCGGAAATCGCCGTCGGAAACCGAGCCGCCGTTGGAAAATGGCAACAAAAATTCGTGGTTTTGTCGTCTTGACAGGGGTAGGGGGGTGTGACAAAGTGTCGCACACCTCGGGACCAGGGGGGCGAACCTTGTCAGGGTTTGCCGTGCCAGGGAAGAACGCAGAGAGGGTTGCCGCGACTTCCGAGTCATGAGCAGCATTCAATGTTAATTTCGACAATGAGGTAAAGCACTATGGCTGCAACCGCTATCGGCGATGTGAGCGTCGCAGATAAGCCGCTTCTCGACAAGAAGTGGCTTGCCTTCGCGTTCACCATCTACACGGTGTTCTACATGTGGGTTCGTTGGTACGAAGGTGTTTATGGCTGGTCCGCTGGCCTTGACTCTTTCGCTCCGGAATTCGAAACCTATTGGATGAACTTCCTGTACACGGAAATCGTCCTCGAGGTTACCACGGCATCCATCCTGTGGGGCTACATCTGGAAGACCCGTGACCGCAACCTGGCTGCCATCACCCCGCGTGAAGAGCTGCGTCGCAACATGACCCACCTGATCTGGCTGTTTGCCTATGCGTGGGCCATCTACTGGG
This sequence comes from Methyloterricola oryzae, assembly GCF_000934725.1. Classification (NCBI taxonomy): domain Bacteria; kingdom Pseudomonadati; phylum Pseudomonadota; class Gammaproteobacteria; order Methylococcales; family Methylococcaceae; genus Methyloterricola; species Methyloterricola oryzae. Next base: position 33 of record NZ_JYNS01000008.1, on the reverse strand, counting down.
GCGCTTCCTACTTCACCGAGCAGGACGGCACCT